>CAYNOF010001201.1:0-1206 GCA_964398335.1 uncultured Rhizobiaceae bacterium | reverse complement strand
GCGCCCTTCGGGCGCTCCTCAGGGTGAGGCCGGGGGTACTAGTAGGTCTCGCCGCTTCCCGTCAAGGCGGGCGAGCCGGGGTTGGGCGGGCGGGGCTCGATGCCGCCGCTGGTGGTGGCCGGCGCCACCGGGCGCAGCGCGCCGTCGGCGCCCACCGCGGGAGGCACCACGCCGCCCGGCGGCGCCACGGCGATCACGTCGCTGTCGGCGGCGTCGGGCGTCGCCACCGGCGAGCCGGGCAGGCGGAACGGCGAGACGCCGTCGAGCACCTGGTAGTCGCCGTCGACCGGCTCGGTGCCGGGCTTGAAGCCCTCCCAGATCGAGCCCGGCTCGCTGCCGTAGACGCGCTGGCCGGTGTACGGGTTGACGCGCACCATGCGCAGGCCGGGCGGCACGCGGAACGGCGTCGGCGTCTTGTCCTTCAGCAGCACCTTGGCGACCTGCTCGAAGATCGGCACCGCGGTGCCGCCGCCGGTCTCGCTGTGGCCCAGGGTGCGCGGCTCGTCGAAGCCGATATAGACGCCGATGACGAGGTCGGGCGTCATGCCGATGAACCACACGTCCTTGGCGTCGTTGGTGGTGCCGGTCTTGCCGGCGATCGGCCGGTTGAGCGCCGCCAGGCGCGCAGCCGTGCCGCGCGTCGTGACGCCCTGCATCATGTTGACGACCTGGTAGGTGTAGGCCGGATCCATGAACGGCTGGCGGCGATCGACGATCGAGGGCAGCACGTCGTCCCGGGGCAGGCCGTCGACGGCGCAGCCGTCGCAGGTGCGCGGATCGTGGCGGAAGACGGTGCGGCCGTTGCGGTCCTGCACGCGGTCGATCAGGCTGGGCGTGATGCGCCGCGCGCCGTTGCCCAGCATCGCGTAGCCCATGGTCATGCGCAGCAGCGTGGTCTCGCCGGCGCCCAGCGACAGCGGCAGGTAGCGGCGCATGTTCTCGTCGACGCCGAACTCGCGGGCGATGCGCGAGACCTTGTCCATGCCGATGAACTTGGCCATGCGCACGGTCATCAGGTTGCGCGAGCGCTCCAGGCCCTGGCGCACCGTCGCGGGCCCGAGGAAATCGCCGCCGTAGTTCTGCGGCCGCCAGATCGGCTGGCCGCCGCCGGGATTGATCTCGATCGGCGCGTCGAGAACCATCGTCGAGGGCGTCAGCCCCGCTTCCATCGCCGCGAGATAGACGAAGGGCTTGAACGACGAGCCG
>CAYNOF010001200.1:0-3344 GCA_964398335.1 uncultured Rhizobiaceae bacterium | reverse complement strand
CAATGCTCGAGCCGCTCGCCCGCGGGCCACAGCGCCTTGCCCCTGGTCGAGGTGCGGATGGCGGCGAGCTTGGCGCGAAGATCGCGGCGGTGCCACAGATGCTCGCGCACGGTGAAGGCGCTCCACAGCACCTCCCACAGCTCCGAGCGCACGGCGCGGATCGGCTTGCCGGTCGAGCCCGAGGTGAAGATCTCGGTGAGATCGCCGTGGCCCTCGGGCATCGCCGCGCCGACCAGCCGGTCGCCGGCTTCCTGGCTCTCGCGGCGGCCGAGCAGCGGCTGCGCCTGCCAGCGTGCCCAGAACGCCTCGCTGTCGGGCGCCTCGATCAGCGCGCGCAACCGGCCGCGCCAGAACGGGACGTGCGCGTCGGCATGCGCCAGCAGGCGGCGCAATTGCGCTTCCTGGCCCCGGCGCAGGCGCTGCGGCGACCACCACTGGCTCTGCTCGAGCTGGAACAGGAAGGAGAGGCTGGCCATGCCGCGCCCGGAGATGGCGGCGGGGAAGACGATGTCGGGCAGCGCGCTGGCGAAGGGCAGGTCGGTCATGCCGGCTGCATCTGCGCGATCAAATGTGGCCACAGAACGGTCCCTGGCGATGGGCACACTTTGGCCGTATTCGACGCCCAGCCTGAATCGCAGGTCAAACAGGGAGGTTTCGCGTCATGTCGATCGCCAGGAAAGCCGGTCTGCTGGTCGGCGTGATCGGGGCGGCGGCGACGCTGGCCACGACCGCCGAGGGCGGCGAAGGCGGCGAGGGCGGACGCGGCAAGCATTGGCGGCCGGTCTATGTCGTGCCGGCGCAGCCCGTCTACGTCGTGCCGGTGCAGCCGGCCTACGTCGTGCCGGCCCAGCCGGTCTATCCGCAGCCGGTCTATCCCGGCAGGGGCAGCGTGTATTTCGGCGCGACCATCCCGTTGCGCTGACGCGCCGTCTTCAGCCTGTAAGAGTCCGAGGCTTTGTCGCAGCCTGCCTGCACGGTAGGCTGCGTCAGTATGGTCGAAGACATCCACGACGCGCTGGCGAAGACGCTGGCTTCCATCCGCGAACGCCTGGGCGAGGCCGCCTTCGACGATCGTCGCAAGGTGCTGGCGCTGCTCGCCGACGCGCTGCCCGGCCACAACCGCCAGCTCAGGCTGCTGGGCATCGCCTTCGACCACGGCGCGGTGCAGGCCATCGCGGCGGCGCGGGCGGACCAGGCCGCGCTCGAGATCGATCGGCACGCCCAGCGCGTCGATGCCGATATCGGTATCCGCAAGACGATCATGGTGCCGGTGCTGCGCGCCGTGGCCTATGCCGCCGGCCGCGGCGCCCTGCCGTCGACCTACCCGCCGCCGCCCGCGGTGTCGGAGGTGGTGGGCCTGTCGGCAGCGGCGGAGGAGGCGTGGGTCGGCCTGGCGGATGACGCGCCGCCGCTGCCGCCGCCTGTCGCGCCGGCGCCGCCTGCCGCACCGGCGCCCGCACTCGCACCCGCGCCCGCACCTGCACCTGCACCCACGCCTGTCGCGGCACCGGCGCCTGTCGCCACGCCGTCACCGCCGCCGTCGACGCCTCCGGCGCGGCAGGCAGCGGATGCGGCGCCCAAGGGTGTCGGCGGCTGGCTGCTCGCGTGGCTGGCGTGGCTGGTGGTGTCGGCGATCGGCCTGGGCGGCTACGGGGTGATGACCGGCATCCGGCTGCTCAACCTGATGGTCTCCGACGAGTCGATGATCGTGCAGGACGGGCTGGTCATCCTGCCGCCGGCGCTGCTGGCGCTGGGGATCGCGAGCCTTGTCGTGCTGCTGCTCTTCGTCCGGCGCTCGCGCCACACGCGCGTCGCCTATTGCCTGTGGCTGGTGCCGATGGCCCTGCTGCCGATCTACGCCGACGGGCTGCGGCTCACCGCGATCACCTACGACACCATCAGCCTGGGCCCGCTGGTGGCGATCCCGATCGCGATCTCGATCGCGGGCGTGGTCTACTTCCTGCGCTCGCGCCGGGTGCGCAACACCTTCGTGCGCTAGATCGACATCCGGACAGCCGTCGGCGCTCACGCGAGGTGGCGCACGCCCTGCCAGCCGACATAGAGGGCGATGCAGAGGATCAGCGCACCGGAGATGTAGGGCGCGCGGCGCATCAGCGCCGACAGGCCCTGCCAGCGCTCGCCGACATGGCGCACGCCCAGCGCGGCGATGACGCCGGCCGACACCATGGTCAGCGCCAGACCGATGCTGAAGCACACCACCAGCGCCACGCCCAGCGTGAACTGCTTGAGCTGCAGGCAGAGCAGCAGCACCGTGATCGCCGCCGGGCAGGGGATCAGCCCGCCGGTCAGGCCGAAGGCGATGATCTGACCCGTCGTGACATGACGCGTCGTGAAGCGGCGGCCGATGTCCTCGGCGTGTTGCCGCTGGTGCGCATCCTGGTAACCGGGCGCGCCGACGTCGAGGCCGGGCCCGTGATGATGGTCGTGATCGTGGTCGTGGTCGTGATCATGATCATGGTGATGATGGTCGTGCGCCGCGTGCTCGCGCTGCTGCTCGCGCCAGGTGCGCAGCAGCATCCACAGGGCGACGCCGGCGATGATCACGGCCGAGGCGACCTGCAGATAAGGCTCGCTGGCCTCGGCGCTCCACCGGCTGCCGAAATACAGGCCGAGCAGCGCGACCGCCCAGACCACGGCGGTGTGCGAGACGGTGGCGGCGAGGCCCAGCATCACCGCCTGCCAGACCGTGCCGCGGATGGCGACGATGAAGGCGGCCATCATGGTCTTGGAGTGGCCCGGCTCGAGCCCGTGCAGCGCGCCCAGCAGGATGGCGCTGGGCACGAACAGCCATGCCTTCGCGGCGCCCTGCGCGAGCAGGTCAGCGAAACCGGACATCGTGCGCGCCTCAGAGGAACTTGGTGAGCTGGCGGAACTCGTCGAGGGCGGCGCGCTCGGCGCGCTTCTGCGGCCCGATCGTCTGCTCCAGGCAATGGTCGATGTGATCGTGGATCAGCACCGTCTTGGCGCTGCCGATCGCCTTCTCGATGGCGTGCAGCTGCTGGGCGAGATCGACGCAGGGCCTGCCGGCCTCGATCATGCCGATCACCGTGCGCAGGTGCCCCTCGGCGCGCTTCAGCCGCTTGATGATCTCGGGGTGCGATTCGTGCTTCGCCATATCCTATCCTCCGGGAGGGGATATAGGCGGATATTGCCGCGATGTCGAATCGTGCACGGACGCCGCCGTCACCGAGCTCTGCGAGCGCGCCACGCGCGAGGGCTAGCGTCTTTGGGAGCGCCGGCGTCCCGGCGGCAGGGGGCGGGTGTGGCGCCGCGCCGGGTGGGGGCGGGCGGCCGGGCCCCCCCGGTGACCAAGGGGGTGGGGG
>CAYNOF010001199.1:0-5880 GCA_964398335.1 uncultured Rhizobiaceae bacterium | reverse complement strand
CTCGCCTCGCAGTTCGGCTCCTTCCTGCAGCCGATCGCGATCATGATGTCGCTGCCGCTGTCGCTGATCGGCGTGTTCCTCGGCCTGCTGATCGCCGGCACCACGCTCAACATCTTCAGCATCATCGGCTTCATCATGCTGATGGGCCTGGTGACCAAGAACGCCATCCTGCTGGTCGATTTCACCAACCAGGCGCGCGGCCGCGGCTTGGCGATCCGCGAGGCGCTGATCGAGGCCGGCACCATCCGCCTGCGGCCGATCCTGATGACCACCATCGCCATGCTCTTCGGCATGGTGCCGCTGGCGCTGGGCCTGGGCGAGGGTGGCCGGCAGCGCGCGCCCATGGCGCACGCGGTGATCGGCGGCCTGATCAGCTCGACCATCCTCACTCTGGTCGTGGTGCCGGTGGTGCTGGTCTACATCGACCGTATCGGCAGCTGGACCAGGCGCCGCTTCGGTGGCCGCAGCGCGGATGAACGTGCCAGGCACGAAGGCAGCCCGCATCCCACCCCGGCGGAGTGATCCCTTCCCCGTCGTTCCGCGGACAGCAAAAGGCCCGCGTCGGTGTTCCGGCGCGGGCCCCTCGCGAAGATGTTGGAAGCCAATATGCGCTTCCGATGTGGAAATCAGTGGGTCTTGAATACAGAGACTGGAAAATCTTTGGCTCTACACCGGACGCCCTGGTGAATATGCCCCGCGTCCATGGGTAGGAAGATACCGCCGGACCCGCACGCCCGCGACCCGAGGACGGTCCGATCCGGTCTCGACCGGCGGTCCGACCGATCCGCTGCGGAGCGACCGGCTGCCGCACCGCCTGGAATCGAAAGGCCCGCACCGATGTTTCCGGTACGGGCCCTCTCGAAAACATGGAAGCCAGAATATGCTTCCGAAGGTCAATATCAGTGGGGATGAAATACGGGGAACGCTGAAAAGTCGCTTGGCTCTATACCGGGCGCCGTGGGGTGAATATGTCCCCGCGTCCATGGGCAGGAAGATAGCGCGGGGCTTTCCCGCCGGCGATCCGAGGACGGTCCGATCCGGTCAAGACAGCCGGACGACCGATCCGCAGCGGAGCGACCGGCTGCCGCACCGCCTGGAATCGAAAGGCCCGTACCGGTGTTTCCGGTACGGGCCCTCTCGAAAACATGGAAGCCAGAATATGCTTCCGAAGGTCAATATCAGTGGGGATGAAATACGGGGAACGCTGAAAAGTCGCTTGGCTCTATACCGGACGCCGTGGGGTGAATATGTCCCCGCGTCCATGGTTGGAAGATAGCCGTCGGCCCGGCTTGCGGCCATGCGCGGACGGTCCAATCCGGGGGGAGAACGGCCCCAGACCGATCCGCTACGGAGCGGTCGTGCCGCCTTGACATCGTGGCGTTGGCGGCTATTTTCCCGGTCCTTCAAAGATTTGGGCCCCAACGGCCCCTCAGAGGTGCGCCATGGCCAAGTCCAACATCACGCTGGTGAAGATGGTTTCGACCGCCGACACCGGCTACTTCTACGTCGCGAAGAAGAACGCCAAGACCAAGACCGAGAAGATGGAGCTCAAGAAGTACGATCCGGTCGCGCGCAAGCACGTGGCGTTCAAGGAATCGAAGATGAAGTAAGCGGGCCCTGCCCGTCTTCATGCCGCGGCCGCCGTAATGGCGGCCGTCGTCGTTTCAGGGCCGCCGCTGCAGCGCCGCCAGCACCACCTTGCCGCGCGGCGAGATGCGGTAGCCGACTTCCAGGCTCTCGGTCAGCCCCAACGCCTTCAGCCTGCGCACATTGGCCTTGAACTGCTGGGTCTCGCGCCCGAGCTCGGCCGCCAGGTCAGGCGCCCGCCGCCCCGGATGGCGCTCGATCAGCTCCAGCGTCGGCCGCACCCAGGCGCGGTGGCGGTCCATCGACTCCAGCCGCTCGACCACGCCCTGCAAATCCGCCTCGTCGAGCTCGGCGCTGTCGCGTAGGGTGACGCGCGGATCCGGCCCCGCGTAGTGCAGGCGGATGCGGTAGAGGTCGCCGTCGGTGCGCAGCAGGCCCTGCAGCTCGGCCAGCGACTCGAAGCCGGCCTGGCGTGCGGACTCCTCGGTCAGCGCATCGTCATCGACCCGCTCGACCGCGTCGACCGCCAGCACGCCCAGCCCTGTCGTCAGCCGATTGCCCGCGCGCACCGTGGGCTTGCGCCAGCGGCGGAATGCCAGGCTCGCCGAGCCGTCGATGAGACGCTGCAGGATCGCGCGCTTGAACAGCATGCGCGAGCATAGCGCAGGCGCATCGGGCGCGGCCATGCTACGTCCATGCACAGCGACGGAGGGTGCCATGGCGACAGTGACTCTCGACAGCGACAGCGGGCTCATCCAGCACCTGCACGCGCGGACCCACGAATTCGGCGCCGATGAGCCCACGGACGCGGGCGGCACGGACACCGGCCCCAATCCCTACGAATTGCTGCTCGGTGCGCTGATCGCCTGCACCTCGCTGACAGCGCGCATGTATGCCGACCGCAAGGGCTGGACGCTTGGGCGCATCGAGGTGAAGGGTCATTTCCATCGCGATCCCGACGGCACGGAGCGCATAGACCGGCACATCAGATTCGGCGCACCGCTCTCGGCCGAGCAGGCCGCGCGCATCGCCGAGATCATGGAGAAGACGCCGGTCACCCGGACGCTCAAGCGCAGCATGCCGATCGCGACGACCTATGGCTGAGACCAAGCGCGTCAACCTGGCGCTGCAGGGCGGCGGCTCGCACGGCGCCTTCACCTGGGGCGTGCTCGACAGGCTGCTCGAGGACGGCCGGCTGGAATTCGAGGGCATCAGCGGCACCAGCGCCGGTGCGATGAACGCGGCGGTGCTGGCGCAGGGCATGCACGAGGGCGGTCCCGAGGGCGCGCGCGAGGCGCTGGCAGCGTTCTGGGAGGAGATCGGCACCTACGCGCCGTTCTCGCCGGTGCACAGCACGCCGCTCGACCGGCTGGCCGGCAACTGGAACCTCGATCGCTCGGCCGGCGCGGCCATCATCGAGATGGCCCAGCGGCTTGCGCCGCCGGCGATCCGCAATCCGCTGCGGCTGAACTCGCTGGCCACGGTGCTGAACAACCGGCTGCGCGTCGAATCGGTGCAGGCCTGCCAGCACGTGAAGCTGTTCGTCACCGCGACCAACGTCGAGTCCGGCGAGGCCCGCATCTTCCGCAACACCGAGATCACCCACGACGCCCTGCTCGCCTCGGCCTGCCTGCCCAGCCTGTTCGAGGCGGTGATGATCGATGGTCAGCCCTATTGGGACGGCGGCTACATGGGCAATCCGTCGATCTGGCCGTTCATCTACGAGTGCGAGAGCCGCGACGTGGTGCTGGTGCAGATCAACCCGCTGATCCGCACCGGCGTGCCCAAGACCCTGGCGGAGATCGACAACCGGCTCAACGAGATCACGTTCAACGGCGCGCTGATCGGCGAGATGCGCGCCATCGCCTTCGCGCAGAAGCTGATCGAGGATGACGGCGCCAGCGGACCGGCGATCGACCGGCTGAAGCGCATGCTGATCCACATCGTCGCCGACGAGGCTGCCATGCTGCCGCTGGGCGCGGTCAGCAAGTTCAACATCGAACCGGCGTTCCTGCACTTCCTGCGCGATAGCGGCCGCACGGCCGCCGAACGCTGGCTGACGACCGCCTTCGACGATGTCGGCACGAAGTCGACCGTCGACATCCGCGCCGCGTTTCTCTGACGGGAGCGCCGGCGTCCTGTTACTTGCCCGGGGGCGTTCGCGCCCGCAGCCGCTCAATGAAGGCACGCGCCTCCCTGCGTTTCGCATCACTGCGGAAATGGATGGCGTGCACGCCGAACGACCCCTGCAGGTCGAGGAAGTACGCGTAACCCGCCACCCGCTTGCGTGAATCGCGCAAGGCGACCTCGCGTTCGCCGAGACCGTGGATCGACAACAACGGGACGCGCTCGCGCCGCAGCAGCTGCCGGTATTTCGCGACCGACACCAGGTCGATCAGCGACTCGAAGGGTCGCGACGCGGGGATCTCGATCGTGCCGGCTTCAGGAACGAAGACGATGCCTTCGGCCGCCTTGCGGAACGCGGCGTACCCCAGACCGGCACCGACGACACCGGCGCCGCCGAGGAAGTATCCGCCGATCCCGGCATCGGTCACAGCGGAAACGAATGCCAGCAGCAAGCCAGCAAGGAACACGCCGGCGACCATCATGGTCGCGGCGTACCACGCCGCGCCACGGTCGACGACGCGCTCCAAGGGGGGCGCCTACTCCGCCGCCTGCTGCATCGCCTGGCGCAGGCCGGGCATGGTGAAGCCCAGCGCCTCGAGCTTGTCGATCGCCTGGCGGCCCTGCTCGGCGGTGACCTCGACCAGCGGCGGCCGCACCACCGTCCAGCCCGGGTCCTGGCCGTAATGCGCGATCAGGTGCTTCATCGCCGGGATCATGACGTAGCCCGACATCACGCCGCGCACGTCGTTGATCTTCTTCTGCAGCGCGTCGCCTTCGGGCGTGCCGACCTTGGCGTAAGTCTCCGCGATCGCGCCCGGGTTGATGTTGGCGGTGGCGCTGATGCAGCCGGCGCCGCCCGACTTCACGTTGTCGACCAGCGGCTTCTCGTTGCCCGAGAACACGTCGAAGCCCGTCTTGGCGAAGGCGTCGATCATGCTCTTGGTGTGCACCCAGTCGTCCGAGCTGTCCTTCATGCCGACAACCTGCTGCGGGTAGGCCTTGATCAGGCGCTCGACCAGCGCGTGGGTGATCGGCACCTGGGCGACCGGCGGGATGTGATAGAGGTAGATGCGCAGGCGCGAGTCGCCGACGCGCTGCACGACCTCCGAGAAGTGCCGGTAGAGACCCTCGTCGCTCACGCCCTTGTAGTAGAAGGGCGGCAGCATCAGCACGCCCGACACGCCGTGCTTCGTGGCGTGCGCCGTGACCTTCACCGTCTCGGTCAGCGAGCAGGCACCGGTGCCCGGCATCATGCGCTGCGGATCGACGCCGGCGGCGACCAGCGCGTCGAGCAGCTCCATGCGCTCCTCGGCGGCCATCGAGTTGGCCTCGCTGTTGGTGCCGAACACCGCCAGGCCGCAATTCTGGCTGACCAGCCATTTGCAATGGGCGATGAAGCGCCGCGTGTCGGGGCTGTAGTCGGGCTTGAATGGCGTGACAACGGGCGACAGCACGCCCTTGATGCGGGCCTGGGCCATGGGAAGCTCCTGAGCAGGGTCACGGCTGGATTGCCACGCCTGATGCGCGCCGTCCAGAGTGGAGCGGTGATATGGTCCTGTGCCTGAAGGGGAGTAAATGCCCGTGACCCAGAAGCTCAGCCTCGCCGGCCATCCCATCCTGCCCGACGACGGCACCGCGGGGACGCTGGTGGGCCGCGTCTGGCGGCCGGCGCACGGCGCCTGGCCGGCGGGTCCCAGCGTGGTCGCGATCCGCGCGCGCGGCGTGTTCGACATCTCGCGCGCCGTGCCGACCATCGCCGACCTGCTGGCGCAGGCGAACCCGGCGGAGGTCGTGGCCTATGCAACGGGAGACCGCATCGGCTCGCTGGAGGAGATCGTCGCCAATACCGTGGCCGATCAGCCCTCGCCCGAGTTCCCCACCCTGTTGGCGCCGGTCGATCTGCAGGCAGTGAAGGCCGCCGGCGTCACCTTCGCCGTCAGCCTGCTGGAGCGGCTGATCGAGGAGCAGGCCAAGGGCGATCCGTCGCGCGCCGCCGCGGTGCGCGCCGATCTCGGCACGGCGATCGGCGGCGACATCGCGCGCGTGAAGCCGGGTTCGGCCGACGCCGAGAAGCTGAAGCAGGCGCTGATCGCCAAGGACATGTGGTCGCAATACCTGGAGGTCGGCATCGGCCCGCATGCCGAGATCTTCACCAAGGCGCCGCCC
>CAYNOF010001198.1:0-1422 GCA_964398335.1 uncultured Rhizobiaceae bacterium | reverse complement strand
ACCCCAAGGCCGGCGATCCCAAGGTCGCGGCGGCCGATCCGAAGCCACCGGCCACCGATCCCGGATCGCCGACGGCCGATCCCAAGCCGCCGACCGCCGACCCCAAACCGCCGACGGCTGATCCGAAGCCGCTGGCCGCCGATCCCAAGCCGCCGACGGCCGATCCGAAGCCGCCGACCGCTGATCCCAAACCGTCGACAGCCGACCCCAAGCCGCCGGCCGCCGATCCGAAGTCGCCGACGGTGGCGAGCGCGGCGACGGACGCGGCGCGGCTGCGCACGCTGATGGATGCGGAGTTCTCGAAGTACTCCTGCGCCGGGCTCAACGGCCGGGTCGATCCCGATGGTTCGCTGCGCGTCGACGGCTATGTCGGCAGCGAAAGCGATCGCACGGCACTGCTCAACGGCCTGCGCCAGCTGCCCGGCAGCCCGCTGGTCCAGTCGCGCGTCTCGGTCCAGCCCTGGCCGATGTGCGAGCTCAACCGGATCGCGGGCGGCGTCGCCAACCCGTCGTTCCGGCTGATCCCCAACAAGCCCGACCAGGCCTACAAGATCGGTATCGATCGCCTGTCGTTCAAAGTCACCGCACCACCCGGCCGCAGCGGCTTCCTCAGCGTGGTGATCATCAATTCCGACGGTACCGTCGCGCAACCCGCCTTCTGGTCGAAGATGCCGATCAAGCCGGGTGAGTCGATCCCCTTCGGCGACCGCGAGGCGGGCGGCGGATTCCCGCTTGATCCGCCGCCGGGCAAGATGGTGCTGATCGCTGTATTCACCACTCAGCCGCTGTATAATTCGCCGCGGCCTGAGGAAGAAGCCACGGCAAGCTACCTGACGGCACTGTCCGGGGCGCTTTCTCGCCACAATGATGCGATCGTATCCTTTGTCGCCATCGATACAGTGAACTGACGAATTCCTCCCGTTCAAGCTGTTGGAATCACGGCAAAAGCCATTTGTGAACTCTGTGGCAATCAGGCTGCGAATAGGCGATACTGCCAAGTGAGCCGCAGGTCAGTTTTCCCGGGGGAGTGATGTCGCAGCGGACGTCGTTGCCAGACGGCCCAGTCCTGGGTTGCCGACGCGCGCTCGCCGGCTTGGTGGTATTCGCCGTCGCTTTTGCCCTCGTGGTATCGGGCGTCTCGTCCACCGGCCTCGCGCAAGCCCCGCCGCCCGTCCTGCAGGCGCCACCGCAGCTCACGCCGCCGCAGCGTCCGCCCGAGCCGGGCACGATTCCGGCGCCGGCAGGTCCCGCGGCGCCCGGCGCGCCGCCGGGCGCGGAGAGCGTGACGTTCACGCCGGTCGACATCCAGGTCGAAGGCAACACGATCTACACGCACGGTGAGCTCGATGCGCTGGTGCGCCCGCTGATCGGCCGCAAGGTCCCTGCCAGCGAGGTCTTCAAGCTCGCCGAGGCCATCCAGCG
>CAYNOF010001197.1:0-1550 GCA_964398335.1 uncultured Rhizobiaceae bacterium | reverse complement strand
AGCCCTCGCTGACGCGTGCCATCAAGGGCCTGGAGGATGAGCTGGGCGGCCCGTTGTTCCGCCGCGAGCGCAACAATACGCACCTCACCGGCCTGGGCGAGATGATGCGGCCGCATCTGACGCAGGTTCTGGCCGAGACCGACGCCGCCAAGGAACGTGCGCGCAGCTTCGCCAAGGCCGAGGACACCGAGCTGCGAGTCGGGCTGATGTGCACCATCGGGCCGGGCCGGCTGCTGCCCTTCCTGCAGGCGTTTCGCGACCGCCACCCGCGCATCAACCTGATGATCAGCGACGGCAATGCGCAGAGCATCGAGGACAACCTCGCCAGGGGCGGCTACGACGTGGCGATCTACGCATTGCCCGGCGGTATCGACGATCGCTTCCATTCGCGCCGGCTCTACGACGAGCGCTTCGTGATCGGCGTGGCGCCGGGCCATGCCTTCGAGCGGCAGAACGCGGTGCGCATGGTCGAGCTCGACAAGCAGACCTACGTCAACCGCACCGAGTGCGAATTCGACGGCTATGTCGGCGATCTCTTCGACCAGGCCGGTATCGGCGTCACGACGGTGTTCCGCAGCGACCGCGACGACTGGGTGCAGGCCATGGCGCTGGCCGGGCTGGGCTTCACCTACATTCCCGAGCATTCGGTCACGCTGGCCGGCCTGTGCGTGCGGCCGCTGGTCGAGCCGGAGATCACCCGGCAGATCCAGATCGCCACCGTGCGCGGCCGCCCGCACGTGCCGGCGGTCGGCGCCTTCGTCAACGAGGCGCTGCGCTTTCCCTGGTCGAGCCGCGGCGCTACGCCGCTGCCGGCGAGCGCCTAGCGCCACACCCGCGGATAACGACCGTGCGGCGAAGGCCGGGCGTAGTTGTTGGCGAGCAGCGCCACGAGGAAGATGCAGAGCACGCCGAGCGCGACCGGGCTCAGCAGGAACTGCCAGCCGGCATCCTCGGCGAAGATCACGATCGGATTGGCGCCGGCCGGCGAATGGATGGTGCGGGTGGCCATCATGATCGCCAGCGCCGTCGCGACCGCCGCCACCATCCACATGTCCTTCGGTCCGCCGATCGCGTGCCAGAGCGTGAGGAAGACCAGCCCGGTGAGCGCAGCCACGAAATGCCCGCCCAGCAGGCTGCGCGGCTG
The DNA here is from genome assembly GCA_964398335.1 of uncultured Rhizobiaceae bacterium. Classification (GTDB taxonomy): domain Bacteria; phylum Pseudomonadota; class Alphaproteobacteria; order Reyranellales; family Reyranellaceae; genus JAFAZJ01. The sequence continues at coordinate 406 of CAYNOF010001197.1, read as the reverse complement.
GGCCATGTCGGTGTCGGCCATGCCGTAGACGATGACGCAGGATCCGCCCAGCGAGGCGAGCAGCCAGGGATGCCGCGTGAGGCCGAGGAGAAACACGCATCCGGTCAGCGCAACGGCTGCCCCGAACCAGGCGGCGACGAACTTCATGGCGCCCTGATATCGCAACCTCCGTGCCGTCACCATCGAAACCCTCATGGCAGCGTGACCCCGATCCGTTTGACCGTGGGCGCGGTGGCGAGGTCCATAGGCGCCGACGATTCGACCTGGAGACTTCGATGTCCGATCCCGTCTGCCTGATCACCGGCGTCGGTCCCGCCACCGGGTCGGCGCTGGTGCGCCGCTTCGCCAAGGGCGGCTATCGCGTCGCCATGCTGGCACGCAGCCGCGAGCGTCTGGCGACGCTCGA
>CAYNOF010001196.1:0-5085 GCA_964398335.1 uncultured Rhizobiaceae bacterium | reverse complement strand
TCCCCCCTTACGACGGCGAATGCTACGCACGCATCGTGACTGCAAAAGGGCAGGTCGCTGCAGCCGGGCGCGACCTCGACCCGCCTTGTTGCCTGTCGGGGCGCCTGCTATAGGCGCGCCAATCGTTTAATATCAACGCGTTGCCCGACAGGCCCGCCGCCCGCATGGATACCGCTTTCGACAGTGCCGCGAACCGCTTCCTGGCGGCGCTCACCAGCGCCTTCGAGGATGCCCTGCCCCAGGCCGAGGTCGACCTGGAAGGCGGCGTGCTGACCGTCGAACTCGAGGATGGCGGCACCTACGTGATCAACAAGCACGCGCCGACGCGGCAGATCTGGGTGTCCTCCCCGGCCTCGGGGGCGACGCATTTCGCGCGTGACCAGGGCTCGGATCGCTGGATCGACACGCGTGGCGGGCGCGATCTGGCGCGCATGCTGCGCGACGAGATCCGCACCGCCACCGGCGCCGACCTCGCACTGGGCTGATCGCACGATGGCCGAACCGAACACGGCGCCCGCGCGGCGCGACCTGAAGCCGCTGCGCTTCCTGTGGCCGTTCCTGCGGCCCTATCGCGGGCGCGTGGTGCTGGCGATGGTGTCGCTGTTCGTCGCCGCCTCGACGGTGCTGGCCTTCGGCGCCTGCCTGCGCGCGCTGATCGATCGCGGCTTCGCCGCCGGCCGGCCCGAGGTGCTCGACTACGCGCTGGCCTCGCTGCTGGTCGCCGTGGTCGTGCTGGCGATCGCCTCGGCGGCGCGCTTCTACTTCGTGTCGTGGCTCGGCGAGCGCGTCGTCGCCGACATCCGCAACGCCGCTTTCGCGCACGTGGTGCGGCTGAGCCCGGCCTGGTTCGAGACCGCGCGCACCGGCGACGTGATGAGCCGGCTGTCGTCGGACACCACCCTGATCGACCAGGTGGTGGGCTCGACCGTCTCGATCGCGATCCGCAATTCGCTGATGTTCCTCGGCGGCCTGGCGATGCTGCTGGTCACCAGCCCGCGCCTCACCCTGCTGGCGCTGCTGGTGGCGCCGCTCACCGTGGTGCCGATCGTCGTGCTGGGACGGCGCGTGCGCAAACTCTCGCGGCTCAGCCAGGAGCGCATCGCCGACCTGCTGTCCTTCGCTGGCGAGCGCGTCGACGCGGTGCGCACGGTGCAGGCCTTCGCGCACGAGCAACGCGAGACCTCGCGCTTCGGGCAGCTGGTCGAGGCTGCGTTCGGTACGGCGAAATCGCGCATCGCGCAGCGCGCGATGCTGACCTCGATCGTGATCTTCCTGGTCTTCGGTGCGGTCGGCGTGCTGTTGTGGATCGGCGGCCACGATGTGCTGTCGGGCCGCATCACCGCCGGCGATCTCTCGGCCTTCGTCTTCTACGCCGTCGTCGTCGCCAGCTCGGCCGGCGCGATCTCCGAGGTGATCGGCGACCTGCAGCGCGCCTCGGGCGCCGCCGAGCGCCTGGCCGAGTTGCTGGCCGAACGCTCGCCGGTCGAGGATCCGGTATCGCCGATCGCGCTGCCGTCACCCGCGCGCGGCGCGGTGAGCTTCAGCGACGTCACCTTCCGCTATCCGGCGCGGCCCGAGGTCTCGGCGCTGCACGGCTTCAGCCTCGACATCGCACCGGGCGAGACGGTGGCGCTGGTCGGCCCCTCGGGCGCCGGCAAGACCACTGTGTTCAGCCTGCTGCTGCGCTTCTACGATCCGCAGACCGGCACCATCCGCGTCGACGGCACCGACATCCGCTCGGTGATGCGCACCGACCTGCGCGCGCGCCTCGCCATCGTGCCGCAGGAGCCGGTGCTGTTCTCGGCCAGCGCCATGGAGAACATCCGCTATGGCCGGCCCGAAGCCAGCGATGGCGAAGTGCGTGCCGCGGCCGAGGCGGCGCAGGCCGCGTCCTTTCTCGAGGCGCTGCCGCAGGGCTACGACACCTTCCTCGGCGAGCGCGGCGTGCGTTTGTCCGGCGGCCAGCGCCAGCGCGTGGCGATTGCGCGCGCCATCCTGCGCGATCCCGCGATCCTGCTGCTCGACGAGGCCACGTCCTCGCTGGACGCCGAGAACGAGCTCGCGGTGCAGACCGCGCTCGATCGCCTGACGAAGCAGCGCACCACGCTGATCGTGGCGCATCGGCTCGCCACCGTGCTGAAGGCCGACCGCATCGCGGTGATGGAGAACGGCCGCGTCATCGACATGGGCACCCATCGCGAGCTCGCCGCCCGCGGCGGCCTCTACGCCCGCCTCGCCGAGCTGCAATTCGACCGCGCCGCCGAGTAGCGGCGATTACCTGACATGATGCCGGAGGTAATTGTGCGGGGCGCGCGCCGCATGGTCATCTGCGTCCGCACCCGAAGGAGGAACCGCATGCCCGTGATGACCGCCGCCGACCTCAACGCCCGCATGAGCGGTACCCTGGCCACGACCTTGGGTCTCGTGGTGGTCGAGGCCGCGCCCGAGCGCGTCGTCGGCGAGTTCACGGTCAAGCCGGAGCTGACCACCTTGGGCGGCACGGTGCACGGCGGCACCTTGATGGCGGTGGCCGACACGGTGGGTGCGATGGGCGCGGTGCTGAACCTGCCCGAGGGCGCCGGCACGACGACGCTCGAGTCGAAGACCAATTTCTTCGCCGGCTGCAAGGCGGGCAAGATCCGCGCGGTGTGTGATCGCCTGCACGCCGGCCGCCGCACCAGCGTCTGGCAGACGCGGCTTTATGACGAGAGCGGCCGCATGCTGACGCAGACCACGCAGACGCAGATGGTGTTGATGCCCTCATGACCGGGAGCGCCGGCGCTCCCGGCTAACGACTCGTCAGCTTCAGCTCGATGCGCCGGTTCTTGGCGCGGCTGGCGGGGTCGGTGCCGGCGACCAGCGGCTTGTATTCGGCGTGGCCGGCGGCGACCAGGCGGTTGGGCGGGATGCCGTTGGCCTCCAGCACCTTCACGACCGCGATGGCGCGCGCGGTCGACAGCTCCCAGTTGGAGCGGAACTGCGGCGTGTTGATCGGGATCACGTCGGTGTGGCCGTCGACCTGCAGCACCCAGTCGACATCGGACGGGATGCGTTCGGTGATCTCGCGCAGGCGCTTGGCGAAATCGACCAGCTGCTGCTCGCCGTCCTCCTTCAGCGCCGCCTGCGCCGGATCGAACAGCACCTCGGACTGGAAGACGAAGCGATCGCCGACGACGGTGACATCGCTGCGCCCGGCCAGCGCCTCGCGCAACTTGCCGAAGAACTCCGAGCGGTAGCGCGACAGCTCCTCGACCTTGCTCGCGAGCGCGCGGTTGAGGCGCGTGCCGAGATCGACGATCTGCGCATTCTGGTCCTTGATCTGCTTGTCCCTGATGTCGAGCAGATCGGCCAGCCTGGCCAGCTCCTTCTTCATCGCGTTGAGCTCGGCGGTCAGCCGAACGATCGCCGCCTTCTGCTCGGCGCTGAGCTTCTGCTCGGCGCTCAGGTCGTCCCACAGCTTGCCTTTCTCGTCGTTGGCCGCCGCCATCGCCGCCGAGATGCGCGTCAGCTCCAGTTTCTGCCGCTCGATCTCCGCCTTCAGCGCGTCGGCCATCTTCTTGTCGTCGAGCAGCTGCGCCTTGGCGCGATCCTCGACATCCTTCAGCCGGCCGGCCAGCCGCTCGCGCTCCGCCAGCAGCTTCGCCAGCTCGCTCTCCAGCTTCTCGCGATCGGTGGTCATGCCGGCGATGCGGCGCTGCAGCTCCTCGATGTCGAGCTTCGACTTCGCCGCGGCGGTGCCCGCCGCTTCGAGACGGCGCCTGGCCTCGTCGAGTTCGCCCTGGGTCTTCGCCGCCGCAGCGCCGGCCGCGTCGAGGCGGCGCCTGGCCTCGTCAAGCTCGCCCTGCGTCCTGCTCGCCGCCGCGGCCGCCGCGTCGCGCTCGCGCACGAAGCCTTCGATGCTCGACTGCAGCTGGTCGCGCTCCTTGACCGCGCCGGCAAGCTGGCCCTGCAGCTGGTCGCGCTCGCGGCCCAGCGCGTCGATGCGCCCCTGCGCGTCGCGCAACTGCGCCGTCAGGCGGTCGCGCTGCGTGGTCGTGTCGCGCAATTGCGTGCCCAGCGCGGCCAGCCGGCGATCGAGATCGGCGGATTTCGCGCGCTCGACATTCAGCACGTCGCCCAGCGCAGCGAGCTGGGCGTTGAGCTTGTCGATGGCGCTGTCGCGGTCCGACACGGCGGAGCTCAGCGCCACCTGGCCGACGGCGTAGAACGACAGTAGGAAGACGAAGGCCATCAACAGGCTGGCCAGCGCGTCGACATAGCCCGGCCAGGTGTAGTCGGCGTGGGCACCACCGCGACGACGGCCGGAGATACTGGCCATCGGCGATCAGGCCTTGTCGCCGGGCGGCAGCAGGCGCTCGCCGGCGGTGAACGTGCGCTGCTGCTCGCGCTCGCTGGCGGCTGAAGCGGCGCCGCGCGAGGAGGCGAGCGTGCGCGCCAGCAGCTTGAACTCGCCGCGCAGCTCATCGGCCAGCGCCGTGCGGCCGCGCACCGTCTCCTCCAGGAGCCGCGCCATGTAGGCTTCGAGGTTGCGCAGATGCGCGCGGGTCGGATCGTCCGCCGCCTGCGCCAGCGACTGCTCGGCCAGCTTGGTGGTGAGCCCGCGCAGCTCGACGGCGTTCTCGGCCAGGCGCGCGAGAAGCTGCTGCTGCTGGCGCAAGGTCTCGGAGAGAGTCGACAGCCGCTCGATCAGCTGCGTCACCGCCGCACCGGTCTGCTCGCGGTTCTCCTCGCTGCGCAGCAAGGTGCGCTGCAGCTTGTCGATGTTCTCCGCGCTCTGCTCGAGCAGCGCCTCGACATAGGCGGGGATGGTCGCGTCACCATCGACCGACAACGTGCCGCCGCTCACGCGCGTATGTGTCGATAGCCAGTCCTCGAGCTCGCGGAAGAAGCGGTTGTTGGCCTGGCCGGCCTGCAATTCGAGGAAGCCCAGCACTAGCGAGCCGGAGAGGCCGAACAGCGAGGCGCCGAAGGCCGAGCCCATGCCCTTGAGCGGCCCTTCGATGCCGGCCTTCAGGCGCGCGAACATCTGCGCCGGATCGCCGCCGGTGACCTGCAGGTTGGCGATCGCCTCGCCGACCGAGCTCA
>CAYNOF010001195.1:0-1159 GCA_964398335.1 uncultured Rhizobiaceae bacterium | reverse complement strand
CCCACCCAACCCTCCCCCACAAGGGGGGAGGGCTATGAATTGGCAATCGCGACGACATCGAGGATTTCAGCCGCTCCCGTGCCGCCTTCAGGTCGGGCCAGCCGTACGCCAGCTCGTGCACCGCCGTGCCGCCCATGTGCTCGGTGCGCTCGCCGAGCTTGATGCCGCCCAGGCGCTCGTAGAAGAAGCGCGAGGGGTTCTGCGCCACCACCCACAGCATCGCGGCGCTGAGCTTGCGCTGAAGCATCCAGTCGAAGCTCGCCAGCATCAGGGCGCGGCCGACGCCGCGGTTCTGGTAGCCGGGCGCGACGTAGAGCCGGTAGATCTCGCCGCCGTCGACGAAGCTGTCCGAGCCGCGCCGCGTGGCGCCCACGGTGCTCAGGCCGACGATGCCGTCGTTGGGCAGCTCCGCCGCCAGGGTGTCGCCGAAGCGGTCGTTGCTGCGCAGCTCGTGCGTCCAGGCGGCGGCGTGGCGCACATCGGACATGCCGACCAGCATCTGGTCGGGCAGCACGCCGGCATAGGTGTCGCGCCAGGTCTCGACATAGATGCGGGCCAGGGTGGCGGCGTCCTCGAGCCTGGCCGGGCGTACGGCGACGGCGATCATGCGGCCCTCCTCCTGAGCACCGCGGCGAAGAAGCCATCCGTACCATGCCGCGCCGGCGTCAGCCGCAACGCATTGCCTGATCGCGCGTCGTCGGGGAATTTCGTGCCGACGCTCTGCGCCCACACCTCCTCCACCGGCATCGACTCGAAGTCCGGATGGGCGGCGAGGAAACCCTCGATCACCCGCTCGTTCTCCTGCGGCAGCAGCGAGCAGGTGGCGTAGACCAGCCGCCCCTCGGGCCGCACCAGCCTGGCCGCCGCGTCGAGGATCTCGGCCTGCTTGGGCGGCAGCTCGGCGACATCGACCGGCTGCAGGGTCCAGCGCCCGTCGGGATTGCGCCGCCAGGTGCCGGTGCCGGTGCACGGCGCATCGACCAGCACGCGGTCGAACTTGCCGGCGTTGCGCTTGAGCCATTTGCGGCCCTCGGCATCGATCGGCCGGCGCTCGACATTGTGCACGCCGGCGCGGCGCAGCCGCTGGCCCGAGCGCTCCAGCCGGCCCTCCGACACGTCGCAGGCGACGATGCGGCCCTTGTTCTGCATGCGGGCCGCA
>CAYNOF010001194.1:0-2864 GCA_964398335.1 uncultured Rhizobiaceae bacterium | reverse complement strand
GACGCACTCGACCTCGTGGCCGTCGGCCAGGCGCAGCAGCCACTTGCGCGTGCCGTCGCTGGAGCGCTGCTCGGTCGAGACAAGCGGCCGGTCGATGACGAAGAGCTCCTCCAGCCGCTCGCGCGTCTTGCGCGCGATGGTGCTCATCGCGGTGAAATCCCGCGCGCCGTGCCAGTAGATCCAGTGCCAGATCTGGCCGGCGCGGACCGCCTCGAGCCCGTGCTCGGCCAGCGCTGCCTTCAATTCGGCGCGGCTCAGCCCCACGAGGTTGCGGCGCGTGTCGTTGCGGCGCAGCGGCTCGAGGATCGAGAGCGGTTCGGTGGGCAGGAGGGACATGGGCGCTGAGATAGTCTCGCCCGGCCCCCGGCGCAACCTCAGCGCGGCGGACAGGCCTGGATGGCGCGGGACGCGGCGGCGGTGAAGCCGATCAGCGAGACCATATCGGTCATGCTCGCGCCGGCCTCGTCGGTGCCGCGCACGATGACGTACTGGGCCAGGCGCATGGCCTGCACGATGGCGGCGTCGTCCTCGCCGCTCTTGGCCCAGGCGGTGTCGCGGCTCGTGAAGAGCTTGAAGGAAAGCTGCGGCGAGAATTCCAGGATCGCCTCGGAGCCGGGCTTGAAGCGATAGGCGGCGAAGACCGTCACCACGTTGGCGCTCGCCTTGGCCGGCCGCCACGCCACCATCAGCATCGGCCGCGGCGGCACGCGCTGGCCCGCCTGCAGCACCGCGCCGGGCTTGTGGGTGACGTAGCAGACCGGGGCGTCAGCCGGGCCCGCCGCCAGCGCCTGCCACAAGAAGGCCCCGTCGATCAGCCGCGGCTGATCGGCCTGGGCCGGAGCCGGGGCCTGGGCCACAGCCGGCGCGGCAGCCCCCGCCAGGACGACCGCCAGAAGCCGCGGAAGAGCCGAATTCCTCATCGCCGTCAATGTACAGGCGCTATCGTGATGGTGCCATGTCGGCGGCTTCCCGGGCTTTGGCCCTGGCCTGACGGCGGCGCTCCTTCTTCTTCCACATCGGCTCGCCGAAGACGTGGATCGGCGGCGCCACCGTCGGGCCGCCCGGCGCCACCGGCCGCAGGGCGAAGCGGCCCAGGGTCAGCAGGCGGTCATACATCACGATCGCGCCGGCGATGCCGAGATTGACCGAAAAGCGGGTGGGGATGCGCACGATATGGTCGCACAGCCCCTGGACGTCCCTGGACAGGCCTTCGCGCTCCGAGCCCAGCACATAGGCCGCCTGGCGCGGGTGGCGGAAGCTGGGCAGGTCGATCGCCTCGTCGGTGATCTCGACGCCGACCAGGGCGCAGCCCTGCGGCAGGGCAAGGGCGCGGGCGTCAGCAAAATGATAGGTCGGCACCGCGCCCGGCGTGTCCGAGGTGTCCGACAGCGCACCCTCGCGGCGGCGGTACTGGGCATTGACGGTGAACACGAAGCTGGCGCCGAAGGCGTGCGCCGTGCGGAACAGGGTCCCGACGTTCATCGCCTTGCTGACGCCATCGACGCCGATGCCGAAATAGCCTTTCATCGCCACCCGAGTTGGGGCACAACAATTCATCATTTCCCGCAGCGCGGCGCTTAGCATGTCCTGGGCACGCGCGACAGTCGCGCCGCCAACCTTGTTCCGAAGCCTCCTCGCCTCATGAGCGACGTCCCGCCCCAAGCCGCCAGCACCGCGGCGGCCGACGCGCGCGTGCGGGCGCAGTACGAGGCGATGCCCTACCCGCCGCGCGACCCGGCCGACGAGGCGCGAAGGCTGATCGTCGGCTCGCCCAGCCACTGGCTGGAGATCAACCACTACCTGTTCGCCGGAAGGCGCGATTTCCGCATGCCGTTCCGCGCCCTGATCGCCGGCGGCGGCACCGGCGATGCCTGCGTCATGCTGAGCCAGCAGCTGCAGGACCAGCGCTGCCCGGCCGAGATCATCTATCTCGACATCTCCGCCGCCTCGCGCGCCGTGTGCGAGGCCCGGCTGGCGGCGCGCAGCCTGCGCAACGTGCGCTGCGTCACCGGCTCGCTGATGGACCTGCCGGCGCTCGGCCTGGGGCAGTTCGACTACATCGACTGCACCGGGGTGCTGCACCACCTCGACAATCCGGCCGCCGGCATGAAGGCGCTGGCCGATGCGCTGCAGCCGGAAGGCGGCATGGGCGTGATGCTCTACGGCGAATACGGCCGCTCGGGCGTCTACCCGATGCAGGAGATGCTGCGCATGCTGGCGCCGGAGGATGCCGAGCCGGCCGATCGCGTCGCGCTGGCCAAGCGGCTGATCCGCTTCCTGCCGCCGACCAATTTGTTCCGCCGCAACCCGTTCCTCAACGACCACGTCTCGGGCAATGACGGCGCGCTCTACGACCTGCTGCTGCACAGCCGCGACCGCGCCTACACCGTGCCGCAGATCGCCGAGATGACGAAGGGCGCCGGCCTGCGCCTGGTCGGCTTCGCCGAGCCGCTGCGCTACGAGCCCGCGACCTACATGAGCGACCCGCAGATCGCGCGGCGCTTCGCCGACATGACCTTCCTCGACCGCGCCGCCTTCGCCGAGCGCCTCGCCAGCAATCTGCGCACCCACGTCTTCTATGCCACCAAGGCCGGTTACGACACGGTGGCGCGGCCCGAGGACACGCTCGCGATCCCGGTGCTGCGCGAGCTCGAGGCGGCGCACCTGGCGCAGGGCCTGAAGCCCGGCATGCCGCTGGTCGCCAATCTCGATGGCTTCCCGTGGCGTGCCACCCTGCCGCCGCTGGCCAGCCAGATCGTCGCGCTGATCGACGGCCGCCGCACCATCGCCGAGATCTACACCGCGATGGGAGCCTATGGCTCACAGCCGCTATGGGACGATTTCCGCGCGCAGTTCGACCAGCT
>CAYNOF010001193.1:0-4063 GCA_964398335.1 uncultured Rhizobiaceae bacterium | reverse complement strand
ATGACTGCCGCAAGCGGTGCGCCGATGGCCAAGACGGTCATGGCGTCGGCGCCGAGCACCGAGGATCCGGCGATGGCGATGGGCGACGGCGGCACCAGCGCGAAGGACGCCAGCAGCGACAGCGACAGCACCAGCGCCGAGCGTCCGCGCAGGGCGCGCGCCAGCGGCAGCAGCAGCGCCAGCCCCGCGGTCGGCGAGGCGCCGATGCCGGCGAGCAGGCCGATCGGCACGGCGATGACCGACGATGCGCGCCGGTCGGTGAGAGCCGCCGCGACGCGCGCCGCCGCGCCGGAGCGCTCGACGAAGGTGGCGGCGACGATGCCGCCCAGCAGCACCAGCCCGACCTGGTCCAGGGTGTGCGCGAAACCGATGCTGAAGGTGCGGCCGATCGAGCTGATGGTCATGTCGGCGGCCATGCCGTAGGCGACGATCAGGCCGGCCAATGCCAGCGTGGCGTGAAGGCGGACGCGGCCGGTGAGCACGACCAGCAGCACGACGGCGAGCGCCAACAGCGCGGCGCAATACAACAGACCCGTCATGCCACCCCCGGCCGTCTCGTCACCCTCCTCAACTACCTTCCCCCGCCCTGCGGGGGAAGGTGCCCGAAGGGCGGATGGGGTGGCCGCGCGCCATCTTCCCCCGCCGGCGAGGGAAGGTATTGTCTGGGCGATGCTCAGAGTCGTCCTGTCGCTGATCCTGATCGCGTTCGCGCTGCCCGTGTGGGCGGCCGATCCGCCCACGCGCTTCGTGCGCGTCGAGGGCAAGCGCTTCGTCGCGCCCGACGGCCGGACGCTGCAGCTCAAGGGCATCAACCTCGGCAACTGGCTGATGCCCGAGGGCTACATGTTCAAGTTCGAGCGGGCCAAGGCGCCCAGGCAGATCGAGGGTGCGATCGAGCGGCTGGTCGGACCCGAGGCGGCCGAGCGCTTCTGGCGCAGCTATCGCGAGACCTACATCACCGAGGACGATTTCGCCTTCATCAAGTCGGTCGGCTTCAACCTCGTGCGCATCCCGCTGCACTACAAGCATTTCATGCGCGGCGACCGCTTCGAGGGCGAGGGCTACGCGCTGCTCGATCGCGCCATCGGCTGGGCCAGGGCGCATGGCCTCTACGTCGTGCTCGACATCCACGCCGCGCCCGGCGGCCAGACCGGCATCAACCACGACGATGGACCGGGCTATCCGCTGATGTTCTACGTGCCGGCGCATCGCCGCGCGACGGTCGCGCTGTGGCGCCACATCGCGGCGCGCTACAGCGATGAGCCGACGATCCTCGGCTACGACCTGCTCAACGAGCCGATCGCGCCCTATCACGACGTCGCCTGGCTCAACCCCAAGCTCGAGCCGTTCTATCGCGAGGTTGTCACGGCGATCCGCTCGGTCGATCCGCAGCGCATCATCTTCCTCGCCGGCGGGCAGTGGAGCTCGACCTTCGATATGTTCGGGCCGCCGTGGACCAGCAACCTCGCCTACACGTTCCACAGTTTCTGGGCGAGCACGAAGCGCGACTCCATCCAGCGCCACCTGAACTTCGCCGAACGCTACGACGTGCCGCTGTTCATCGGCGAGACCGGCGAGCTCACCGACGAGTGGAACGAGGGCTTCCGCAGCTTGCTGGAGCGCCACGGAATCGGCTGGAGCTTCTGGACCTACAAGAACCTCGACACGCCCTCGACCGTCGTGTCGATCACGCGTCCCGCCGACTGGGATCACGTCGTCGCCGTCGCCGACCGGCCGCCCTCGCGCTGGGCCGATCCGCTGCCGGTGCCGCGCGAGCGCCTCTACGATGCGCTGGGCCAGTACCTCGAAGGCACGCGCTTCGCCAACGGCACGATCCGCTGGAGCTACCTGAAGTCGCTGGGCCTGAAGGCGCAGCCGTGAGTGCGCCGCCCCCTGGATGACGGCGGCGACTTGGCCTCAGCGCGATGCCGGTGTCGGCGTCATCGGGAAGCCGGCCTGCTGCCAGGCCGTGAGCCCGCCACGATACCAGTAGACGTTGCGGTAGCCGGCGTTCCAGGCGCGCAGCACGGCGTTGTAGGATTCCCAGCACTGCACGCCCTGGCAGAAGAACACGATCGGGAAGTCCTTGCGGCCGTTGGTGAGCTGGTTGAGCTCGTTGGAGAGCGCGGTCTGTACCTGGTCGGTGAAGCTGCCGCCGCGCCCGCCATAGGAGATGTAGCGCGCCTTGACGATGGTCTGCGCGTGCTGGCCCTCCAGCACGTCGACCAGCAGGAATTGCGTGCCCTTGCGGATCTCCTCCTCGAGCAGCACGGTCGAGATGATCTTGCCCACCGGGATGGCGTTGGGCGTCGGGCTGCCGACATTGCTCTGCAGGGTGCTCTGCGGCGATACGCCGAAGTCGCGCGTCTCCTCGCCGTAGACGCGGCCGCCCGGTTGCGGCTGCGGCTGGGGTTGTGGCTGTGGCTGTGGCTGTGGTTGGGGTTGTGGCTGCGGCTGCCCCTTGGGCAGATCGGCCGGCTCGGGCTCGGTCACCGTGCCGACCGGTGGCTTGGGCGTAACGGGCGGCTTGGGATCCGGCGGCTTGGGATCCGGCGGCTTGGGCGTCACCGGCGGCTTCGGATCCGATGTGATGGGCGGCTTGGGTTCCGGCTTGGGATCGGGCTTCGGCTTGGTATCGCCGATCATGGTGCCGATCACGTACAGCGCCACGAGCAGCAGCACCACGCCGCCGACCACCGCCAGGATGATCGCGTTGCGCCGGCTGCTGCTGGCCGCGGCGGCGCCGCCGGAGCCTGGCGGCACGTAGGTCCCGGCCGGCGTCTGGCTGCCTGCCGGCGTGTAGCCCGCAGGCGGCTGTCCCTGGGTGCCCTGCGATACCGGTCCGCTCGCATAGCCCTGCGGCGGCTGGCCGTAGGCGCCTTGCGAGGCCGTGCCCGGTTGCGGATAGGCGCTGGCCGGATTGACCCACGAACCCTGCTGCGTGCCGGGCTGGCTGACGCCCGGCGGGCGCTGCACCGGCTCCGACACGCCGACCCAGCCGTCGCCGGAATCGCCCGCCGGTGTCGGCGGCATGGCGTCGGGCGACGCGGCGTAGGCCGACGGCAGCGGCCCGCGGCCCAGGCCGTGGGCGCAGGCGCGCACGACCGGCAGCGCGATATCCTTGCGGACGCCGAGATTGCCTTCGATGCGCGCCGCCAGCCGGTCGATCTCGAACACCACCTGGTCGGGCCGCGTCGAGGAGAGCGCATCGAAGATGCCGTCGTCGATACAGCTGCCGATGACGCGGATCTCGCGCCGCGCCTCGGGCACGCGGTCGGACAGCACCGACACGACGCGGCGGCGGTCGCTGAACACGTTGGCGCCGAAGCGTCCCGGCAACTCGGCCAGGATCTTGGCGATTGCGTCGTATGCGTCGTCGGCCATCAGCGATCTCTAGCGCGCCTCCGTGGCGAACGGAAGGCGAGGGTAAGCGATTCCACGTGTCGGCATCATTGCACGATCCCGCAGCCGATCATGCGCTGGCAATTGTCGGAGAGGATGCACAGGCGGCTGTTCTGCAGCTGAACGTCCTGGCCGCCGCTGCCGATGAAGACGGCGCAGGCGCCGCCGACGTTCAGCCCGTCGCGCTGCCATTGCGGCTGCAGCACGCGGAACACCTCGTTGCCCTGGCGGCCGAGCTGGAAGGGGGCGGGCGTCGAGATGCTCTCCGGCTCGTTGGCGCCCATCGAGGCCACCGCCATCAGGCCGGTGCCCCAGCCCTGCTGCTTGGAGACGGCGACCAGCACGCGCAGCGGCTGCTGGCCGGCCGGCGCGAGGAACTCGAACACCCAGGCCTGGCCGCCGTCGCGTCCCGGCAGCGCCGGCAACTGGCCGCTGTCGGGCGCGGCGATCGTCGGCAGGTTGCCGCCCTGTCCCGGCCCACCCTGTCCCGGCCCACCCTGCGGCGGTCCGGCCTGCGGCGGCTGCCGGCCTTGCGGCGGCAGGCCCTGCGGCGGCTGGCCTTGCGGCGGACCGGCCTGCGGCGGCCGTTGCTGAGGCGGGCGCTGCGGCGGCGCATCGTCCTGGTCCGCGCCACCGCCACCGCCGCTCCAGTAGATGGCGC
>CAYNOF010001192.1:0-1033 GCA_964398335.1 uncultured Rhizobiaceae bacterium | reverse complement strand
GCCGACCGCGCCGAGACCGTCGCCTATCTGCGCGACGGCAGGACGCGCGAACCGCGCCTGCACGAGGTGGTGATGGCGCTCGCCGCCGAGATGCTGGTGCTGGGCAAGCTCGCGCCGACGCCGCAAGCGGCACGTACCCGCGCCGAGACGGCGCTGGCCGACGGCAGCGCAGCCGAGCGCTTCGCGCGCATGGTCGCGGCGCTGGGCGGCCCGCGTGATTTCCTCGAACGGGCCAACCGTCACCTGCCGATCGCGCCCGTCGCTCGTGCGTGCACGGCCACGCGATCGGGCTTCGTCGCGGGCATGGATGCACGCCAGGTCGGCATCGCCGTCGTGATGCTGGGCGGCGGTCGCGGCAAGCCGACCGATGCCATCGACGCCTCCGTCGGTCTCACCGATGTCGTGCCGATCGGACATGCCGTGAAGGCCGGCGATCCTCTGGCGATCGTGCACGCCGCCAGCCCGGCGGCCGCGGAAACGGCCGATTCCATCCTGCGCCGAGCCATCCGCATCGAGGACGCCGCGCCGTCGGCCCAGCCGGTGGTCCGCGCGCGAATCGCCGCGCAATGCTGAGCGCCGGCCAGCGCGAGGCCTATGCCCGCGACGGCTTCCTCGTGCTCGAGGGCTTCGTGCCGGCGTCCGATTGCGACGCGCTGCAGGCGCGCGCCGCCGAGCTTGTCGCCGGTTTCGACCCGGGGCCGGTGCGCACGGTGTTCTCGACAGCCGACCAGGCGCACGCCCGGGACGAATATTTCCGCGAGTCCGGCGGCGCCATCCGCTTCTTCTTCGAGGACGATGCGCGCACGCTGAACAAGATCGGACATGCCCTGCACGATCTCGATCCCGTCTTCGACCGCGTCTCGCGCGCGCCGCGCATGCAGGCCCTGGTCGAGGCACTGGGACTCGCGCGGCCGCTGCTGCTGCAATCGATGTACCTGTTCAAGCAGGCACATGTCGGCGGCGAGGTCGATTGGCATCAGGACGCGACCTTCCTGCACACCGAGCCATCGAGCGTCGTCGGCCTGTGGGTGGC
>CAYNOF010001191.1:0-2089 GCA_964398335.1 uncultured Rhizobiaceae bacterium | reverse complement strand
GAGACTGCGAACCAGATCGTCAGCAGGATCAGCGCCACGGCGGAGACGCGCTGGTGCCACCAATGATGCGTGCCGGACTTGCCGGAGCAGAGGCCGCGCACGCGCGCGACAGGGGAGCGAAGGTCGGCCATCGGATCACCTCACCGCGTAGGCGAGCAGCCAGGCGGCGACCGTCGCCACCACCGAGCCGCCGACGACGGCCCATCCGGAGCTGTAAGCGGACTTCAGCTCGAAGCCGTAGCCGGCGTCCCAGAACAGGTGCCGGATGCCGTTGCACAGGTGATAGAACAGGCACCAGGTCCAGCCGAACAGGAAGATGCGCCCGACCACCGAGCCGTTGAACCAGGCGAAGGTCGCGTAGGTCTCGCTCGACGAGGCGGCGGCGCACAGCCAGGCCACCAGATAAAGGATGCCCACGGCGAGCGCGATGCCGGTCGCGCGATGGGTGATCGACAGGACGGATGTGAGCTGCGGCCGGTAGACCTGCAGATGCGGCGAGAGCGGTCGCGCCGACCGGTTGGCTGTACTCATGCCGTCCCCGAGAACGTAGCTGCCGGGCCGCGTGGATCGTTCGATTCGACGTGGGATCCGGCCGACGCGGCGCAATGTACGCCTTGCCCTTTGCAAGTCAACGAAAGGGTCCGTTGCGCAGACGAACCTGGGGTCGCTCTGCGGTGTGTCGAATGGTCGAATACTATGGTTTCTATGGTCTGCAATGGGTTTCAGCCAAACGGGCCAGGTGCATCGGGTAGGTCCGATCCATCATGCCGAAACCTCGTCAGACCACAATTTCCGCCTCTACGCCTGTCGGATTATGGGGCTTTTCCGAGCGATCGCGGGGCGTTGCGCCGCAGTGATCGGCCGCTGCGCTGACAACCGCAAAGCACTGCGCTAGGATGGATACATGCTTCGGCGCCTGCTGGCCTGCCTTGTCGCGATTGCTATCGTCCTGCCTTCGGCAGCGATGAACGCAAACGCGCGGCCGCCGGTCGCCGATTGCGACTGCCCGCCTGGCAAGAGCGACTGCGGCGACAAGGCCAAGGCATGTGACTGCGGGCTGGCCTGCACCATGCGCCTGGTCGTCGCCGACCCCGCGCTGGCGGCGGCGACATCGCCGACCACGACGACGGCGTTCACCGACTCGCGGCCGATGACGCGCACGGTGCCGCCTTCGGCCGCGCCGGCGGACGCGCCGTTCCGACCACCGCGTTCGACGATCCCCTGCTGAAGAGCGGCGCCGGCTGCTGATGGCCGGTGCCTGTTGGCGCTGCGCAGCCGATCCGGTGCGCGGCGCGGCCGGTTTCGGCATTTGGATCGATCGTCATGCGCGTTCGCTGGTTTCTCATTGCCGCGGCCATGGTGGCTCTCGCGGTTGCCTCCCTGTCTCTCCTCGTTCCCTCCCTCAGGCAGATCGTGTGGCCGTCCGGACCCGGCTGGGAGCCCGTCACGGCCGACGTACCCACCGGCAAGGCCGTGCGCCTGGAGGTGCGGCTGACGGGCGTCGCGACGCCGCAGGCGGCCGACGCCGTGCGCATCACGGCGACGCGCCTCGACATGTCACCCGACGGCATGGCGACGATGACGGCGCCGGCGCGCGTGCTGCCGCCGCCGGCGCCCGGCATCGTGGCGGTTGAAGCCGACCTGTCGATGGCCGGCCGCTGGGCGCTGTCGCTGGTCGCCGACGTCGCCGGGCAGAGCGCGCCGGTGCGCGGCATCGTCGTGTTCCGCGCCGTCGACGGGATGGCGGCACCGCCGCCGTCGGAGGGCAAGCCGGGCCAGCGCCGCATCGTCTACTACCGCAATCCCATGGGCGCGCCCGACATCTCCAGGACACCCAAGAAGGATTCGATGGGGATGGACTACATCCCCGTCTACGAGGACGAGGTGTCGGGCCCGCCGGGCGCCGTGCGCATCGCGCCCGAGAAGGTGCAGCGTGCCGGCGTGCGCACCGGCTTCGTGACCCGCCAGCCGCTTGTGCGCACGGTGCGCGCCTACGGCACCATCGAGCACGACGAGCGGCGCCAGGCGGTGCTGACGGCGAAGTTCGACGGCTTCGTCGAGGAGCTGCTGGTGAAGCTGACCGGCGCCG
>CAYNOF010001190.1:0-8000 GCA_964398335.1 uncultured Rhizobiaceae bacterium | reverse complement strand
GCTGCGCCGCATCGGCAAGGATCTCGCCCGGCCCGACGGCGAGGCCATCGGCATCACGCTGCTGCGCGGCGAGGGCCGTGCCCGCTTCCTGCGCCAGGTCGAAGCCCGCCTCGCCGCGCCGGGCGGCGAACGCGCGCTGTACACCGAGGCGCTCGATGCGCTCGCCGCACAGGACCGGATCGGCGTGCGGGCCGTCCACGGCCGACGCTGGATCGAGATCGACACGCCCGAGGATCTCGCGGCCGCCGAGGCGATGCGATGGCCATGAACCGCAAGGAGCGCCGACGCGCGCGCGCCATGGGCACGCCCGTGCAGCAGCGCGAGGACCGGCGGATCCCCGTGGCGGCCGGCCCGACGACCTGGAGCGTGCGCCTGTTCGCGCTGTTCGGCGCGCTGGCCGGGTTGGCCGTCGGTGTCTCGATGTTCGCCGGCGAGCTGGCCTCGGGCACGAGCGCGGTGATGGCGGAAGCCGTCGGCAAATGCCTGGGCGCGCTGGTGCTGGGCGCCGTCGCCGGCGCCTTCATGGCGATCGGCCGCAACGTCGCGAACCGCTGAACCGCGCACGCACCTGCGCCAGATCGTCCGGCGTGTCGACGTCGATCGCCGCATCGGCATCTTCCAGCACCACGGGCGCGATGACGGCGCCGGCGCGCTGCGAGAGCAGGGCGAAGGCTGCCGCGAGATCGAGGCGGCGCGCGGCGTAGCGCAGCAGGGCCGCGGGCCCGATGCGCGCGGCCAGGCGCAGCGGGCGCTTCCGCTCGGCTTCGAGGCCGGCCCAGAAGCGCGCCGCTGCCCCGCCGCGCGCACCGGTGAAGGCGTAGAGGTTGGCGCCGCAATAGGCGTCGTCGGCGAGACGATAGAAGGTGCGGCGGCTCGACCGGCCCGCGAAGGCGCGGCGCGGCACCACGCCGACGGCGACATCGCAGGGATGCGGCACGCCGGCGCAGAACGCCTCGAGCAGCGCCGCCGACAGCAGCCCATGGTCGGCGGTCGTCACCAGCAGCGAGGGCCGCTCGCGCAGCACCTGCGCCACGGTGGCGGCGGGCGACGCGGCGGTCGGCACGATGGTCGCGCCATCGACGGCGCGCGCCACGCCGCACTCGTCGGTCGCGATCAGGACATCGGCGATGGCGGCGGTATCGCGCAGGGCCTCGACGACGCCGACGATCAGCGGCCTGCCGCCGGCCAGGGCGAGCGCCTTGTGGGACACGCCCTCCGAGGCGGCCACCGGCTCGATGCCGCCGCGTCGGCCGGCCAGCACCAGCGCGCTGAAGCGTCCGGCTGTCACACCCGCTCGACGCGCATCAGCACGCTGCCGCCGATGCTGGCGAAGGCCAGCACGGGCGTCCAGGCGGCGACCAGCGGCAGGATCGCGCCGCCCTCGCCCAGCGCCAGCGCCAGGCCGTCGACGATGAAATAGAGGAAGCCCAGCGCCACGCCGATCACCAGCCGGCCGCCGATGCTGGCGCCGCGCATGCGCGCCTGGGCGACCGGCGCGGCCAACAGCAGCATGACCACGATCACCGCCGGGATGGCGATGCGCCGCTGCAGCCAGGTATCGTAGACATGCGGCTGGCGCGCGGCGATCGCCTGGCCGTCGCGCAGCGCGATCAGCTCGCTGGCGGTGAACTGCGCCGGGCTGGCCGAAAGGTTGTGGAAGTCGGGTGGCGCCAGGCTCGTCGCCCAGAAGCGCTCGGCCAGGCGCTCGCTGCGCGGGGCGATCGGATCGACGGTCTGCACCACGACGTCGATCAGCCGCCAGCCGCCGGTCTCGTAGCGCGCGCCCTGCGCGAAGACGCGCTCGACCAGATTGCCCTGCGCGTCGCGCCGCATCAGCGAGACGTCGGTCAGGTAGCGGCCCTCGCGGTGCACGGCCTCGACGCGCACCAGATAAGGCGCGTCGCGCAGCCATACGCCGCGGCCATTCTCCAGCGGCTCGCCGCCCGGGCGCTCGATCTCGTGCATCGACAGCATGGCGCGGCCCCAGGGCACCAGCTGGTCGCCGATGACGAAGTGCACCAGCGCGACCACCGCGGCGGCGGGCAGCAGCAGCACGACGATGCGCACGAAGGACAGGCCGGCGCTCTTGAAGGCGAGGATCTCGTTGGCCTGGGCCAGGCCCAGCAGGGTGATCAGCGCCGAGACCAGCACCGCCAGCGGCAGGATGGTGTTGGCGTGCTCGGGCAGGCGGCAGATCATGTAGCGCACGACCGAGGCGACGTCGTAGCCGTAGCGTTGCTCGATGGTGTCGATCGAGTTCAGCGCGTCGAACAGCACGATCAGCAGGGCCGCACCGGCCAGCACCAGGGCAAAGCGCACCAGGAACCGACGGCAGAGATAGCGCAGCGCGACGCCGTTCATGCCGGTCTCTCCGGCTGACGACCGAGCGAACGCAGCGCCGCCATCAGGTCGCGGCGGCGGCGGTCGATGGCAGCCAGCATGATCGAGACGGCGTTGTCGCGCGGGCTTTCGGCGACGATGCGGAAGGCCCACACGGCCAGCGCCGCCAGCACCAGGAACGGCAGCCAGAGCGAGACGATCGGCGAGACCTTGCCGAGATCGGCGGCCTTCTCGCCGAAATTGAGCCCGTAGTGGAAGATCGCGATCAGCGCGAGCCCGAAGGCCACGCCGGCGACGCGCTGGCCGCGTGGCGCCGCCAGGCCCAGCGCCAGGCCGAGGATCGGCATGAAGAAGGTCGAGATCGTGCGCACCAGCCGGGCGTGGATCTCGGTCTGGATCAGCCATGGTCTCACATCGAGCGTGCGCGCGTGCGTCTGCTCGATGAGCTCGGGCAAAGTCAGCTCGCGCTCGGCGTTGCGCGGGCGGAAGGCGGCGGCGCCGGTCAGCTCCAGCGGCAGGTCGAGCGCATCGAACGACAGCACGCTCAGCCGCCCGCCGTCGGCCGGCGTGTCGAAGCGGCGGCCGTCGCGCAGCTTCAGGAGCACGCTGAAATCCTCGGGCACGCGCGCCGCCGTGCCGCTGCGCGCCGTCATGATCTCGACGCCGCCCTTCGGCGTCACCTTGTGGATGAACACGCCCTTCAGGGTCAGGCCGCGGTCGACGATGTCGTCGACGACGATGGTGTAGTCGCCGAAGCGGTTGAAGGTGGCGCCCTTCTCGATCGCCAGGTCGACCATCGAGGAGGTCGCGACATAGAGCAGCGCGCGGTACTGGTAGCGCGTGTGCGGCTGCAGCCAGCCGGTGATCGCCAGCATGGCCAAGGTCAGCACGAAGGACAGGCCAAGCAGCGGCCATAGCAAACGATTGAGGCTGATGCCGGCGCCCTGCAGGCCGTCGAGCTCGCCATCGGCGCTGAGCCTAGTCGCGGCGATCATCACGCCCAGGAACAGGGCCAGCGGCAGGGCGACGCCGAGATAATGCGGCACCAGGTTGGCCAGCAGCTTCAGCACCAGGACGATCGGCCCGCCCTGGTTCACCAGCATGTCCATGATGCGGACCATGCGCTCCAGCAGAAGCGCCAGCAGCGCGATCAGCAGGGCGGCGCTGAGCGGCATCAGGGTGCGCGCCAGCACGTAGCGGTCGAGCACGGTGGCCGCCCACGGCCCCCGCCGCCCCCTGCCGCCCGTCGCGATGCTGGTGACCGTCATGGCCCGCAGTCTACCTCATCTCCGCCAACCCAGGCATTTCCGCCCCTGGTCCGGGCGGATTCACATGTTCTTCTATGGTCGACGCGAGTTCATGCTGTTCTGAAAAACGCTGTACAATCAATACATTACCTGGTTTCCGGGCTGACCCTGGCGTTGTCAGGCCGCGCGGGCGCGCGGGGCGGGCGAACGCAGGTGGAAGTGGCCGCGCGTATCGCAGCCGGTCAGGTCATCGCGGATCGAGCGCACCTCGACGGCGAAACGCCAGCCGCCGGCGGGATCGCGCTCGACGCCGATCAGGTTGTAGCCGCCGGCGCCGTACTTGCTGCCCGGATGGGCCGAGGTCGAGGCGACGCCCAGCACCGGCACCGGCCCGGCCGGCGAGTCGATGCGGCCCAGCATGGTGCGGTGCATGTGACCGTGCAGCACGAGGTCGGCGCCGACACGGGCGATCGCCTCGCGCACGGCGCGCTGGTCGGAGAGCTCCTTGTGCCAGCTGGCGCCGCCGATCTGCGGCGGATGGTGGATCAGGACCACGCGGCACATGCCATCGAGGTCGCGCATCATCGCCTCGAAGCGCGCCAGCTGGGCAGCGCCGACCTCGCCGGTCGCGATCAGCGGCGCGCGCGGCACGGCGGTGCTGAGACCGACGAAGGCCACCGGGCCGCGCCGGCGCAGCAGCGGGAAGTCGTCGCGCGAGGTCGGCGGTGGTGCGCCGTCGCCCGCCATGTAGGCGCCCCACAGGGCCAGCGAGGACGCCCATGCGACCGGCACGTAGGCGTCGTGGTTGCCGGGCACCAGGGTGACGTCCTCGGGCCGGCCGAGCTCGCCGAGCCAGGAAGCGGCCTGCTGAAACTCCGCCGCGGTCGAGATGTTGGCGATATCGCCCGTGACCACGATGTGTTCGGGTTTGGCGCGGTGCAGATCGGCCACCGCCACCGCCAGCGCGTCGGGCGCATGGATGTGCTTGCGGCGATAGCGCCAGGACACCCAGCCTGTCGCCCGCTTGGAGAACAGCTCGCGCATGCGCACCGCCGGCAGCGGCAAATGCGGATCCGAGAGATGCGCGAAACGGAACATGGGGGCTAGATCGGTCGCGCCGCCTTGCGGGTCAAGCGCTTCTTGCCTACAGGGAGCAAACGCCAGCGATCCGGGGCCCCTTGAACGATACCAGCCTGAGCGTGCGACTGATCGGCATGGAGGGGCCGCGCCTGTTCTCGCGCACCGCCCTGGAACGGGCGCGGCAGATGTTTCCTGGCCTCGATGTCGGCGACGAGTCGGCGCCCCCGCCCGACGGCCGCCGGGTCCTGCTGCTGCGCGCCGACCACGTGCTCGACGACGCGCTGGCCAAGCCGCTGACGACGGCCAACGATCTCGCGCTGACCTCCTCCAACACGCCTCATATCGCCGCGATCGTCATCGACGCCGCGCGCTCGCATGAAGGCCTCGCCCTGCTCGGCGGCACGCGCGATGACTGCATGCGCGCAGGGCTCGCGGTCGCGACGCCGCGGCAACTGGCCGGCGCCTATCGCGCCAAGCTGCGCAATCGCGTGCCGCCTTATGCGCTCTCGACCCGCGCCGCGCCGCCGCGCGAGATCGAGCGCGTGATGTATGACGCGACCTACAAGGGCATCACCGACGTCGTGACCAAATACGTCTGGCCGGTTCCGGCCTTCGTCGTCACGCGCTGGTGCGCGGCGGCGCGCATCACGCCCAATGCGGTGACCATCGTGAGCGTGCTGTGCGTGCTGGCGGCGACGACGTTGTTCGCGACCGGCTGGTATCTGCCGGGACTGCTCGCCGCCTGGGCGATGTGCTTCCTCGACACGGTCGACGGCAAGCTGGCGCGCGTGACGCTGACCTCGTCGAAGCTCGGCGACGTGCTCGACCACGGCACCGACCTGCTGCATCCGCCCTTCTGGTGGTACGCCTGGTACGCGGGCCTCGGTCCGACTGCCCTGCCGCATATGGACGTCGCGGTCTGGATCGTGATCGCCGGCTACGTGCTGGGCCGCGCACAGGAAGGCCTGTTCCTTGCCGTCTTCCGTTTCGAGATGTTCGGCTGGCAGCCGCTCGATGCGCGCTCGCGTCTGGTCACGGCGCGGCGCAATCCCAACCTCGTGCTGCTGAGCGTCGCGGCGCTGGCCGGCCGGCCCGATATCGGGTTGGCCGCCGTCGCGATCTGGACGCTGCTTTGTCTCGCCTTCCACAGCGTGCGCATCGTCCAGGCCTTCGCCGCGCGCGCCGCAGGCCGCACGGTGATGCCCTTCCTGGCGGATGCGTGATGGCGAGCCGCGTGCAGCCGCCCGACCGCAACGGCGCACGCGCCGCGATGCTGCGGCTGGTCGGGGCCGAAGCCGACCAGCGCGTAAGCGAGGCCGCCACCGCGCTCAGCCAGGCGTTGTCGGCGCATTTCAAGGGCGGCGCGCTGGCGACCCTGTTCTACGGCTCCTGCCTGCGCACGCCGTCGGCCGGCCCGCACGACGATCGCATCTACGACTTCTACGTCGTGGTCGATGACCTGCGCGCCGCCAACAAGAGCGCGTTGACCGCGTGGGGCAATCGCGTGCTGCCGCCCAACGTCTTCCGGCTCGACCTGCACGTTCGCGGCGGCACGTTGCGCTGCAAGTACGGCGTCGTCGGGCTCGCCCAGCTGCGCCAGGCGGTGTCGCCGGCGGCGCGCGACTCCTGTTTCTGGGCGCGGCTCTGCCAGCCGACCGCGGTGCCCTTTGCGCGCGGCGCGGCGATGCGGCGCGAGATGGTCGCGCTGCTGGCCGAGGCGGTCACGACGGCGGCCGCGGCGGTTGCGCCGTCCTTCGGCCGCCGCTTCACGGCGCGCGAGCTGTGGCAGCGCGTGTTCGCCGAGAGCTACAGCCGCGAGCTGCGGCCGGAGAACGACCAGCGTGTGGCCTCGCTGTATGAACTGCAGGCGCCGCGCTTCGCGCTCGTCACGCGTTTCGCGCTCGACGCCGCGGGCTTCACCGTCGAGCAGGATGACGACGGTGGCTTCCGCCTGTTGAACGCGCCGGCGGCCTCACGCCTGTCGCCCGCGCGCGGCAAGCTGCTCAGCGCGCTCAGGCTGGCCAAGGCCGCCTTCACCTTCGATGGCGGGCCGGACTATCTGGTGTGGAAGATCGAACGCCATGCCGGCAAGCGGCTGGCGATCACGCCGTGGCAGAAGCGGCACCCGCTGCTCAGCGCCCCGCTGCTGGCGTGGCGCTGGTGGCGGCTGGGTGCCTTCCGCTGATCAGCCGACGGCGGCGCGCTTCTGCGGCTTGAGCAGGCCGAAGCGCTTGCCCAGCCTGACGAAGGTGTCGACCACCTGCTCGAGCTGCGCCTTGGTATGCGCCGCCGACAGGCTGCAGCGCATCAGCGGCACGCCGCCCGGCGTGGCCTGCAGGCCGGCGATGTTGACGTAGACGCCCTCGTCGAGCAGCGCGCGCCACATGGTGATCGCGGTCTGCAGGTCGGGCAGCTGCACCGCCACCACCGGACCATGCTGCGGCCCCAGGGTGAAGCCGGCGTCGGCCAGGCCGTCGTACAGCGTGGCGACGTTGGCCCACAGCCTGGTCTTCAGTTCCGGCCGGGTGCGCACGATGCGCAGCGCGGCGCGCACCGAGGCGACGATCGAGGGCGGCAGCGACGCCGTGAACATGTAGGCGCGCGTCGCGAGCCGCAGCACGTCGAAGCCGTCGTGGTTCGACACCGCGAAGCCGCCGATGGCGCCCAAGGTCTTGGAGAAGGTGCCGACGACGAAGTCGACCTGGTCGAGCACGCCGACCTCTTCCACCAGGCCGCGGCCATGCTCGCCCAGCGCGCCCAGCGAGTGCGCCTCGTCGACCATGATGTAGGCGCCATGGCGCTTGGTGACCTGGACGAATTCCTTCAGCGGTGCGGTGTCGCCCAGCATTGAGTAGATGCCCTCGACCACCACCAGCTTGTTGCCCTTCTCCTTGTCGAGGCGGCGCAGGCGCGCCTCGAGGCTGGCCGGATCGTTGTGCTTGAAGCGGATGATCGTCGCCTGCGTCTGCTTGCAGGCGTCGTAGATCGAGGCATGGCTGTCGGCGTCGATGATCAGGTAGTCGCCTTCGCCCACCAGGGTCGAGATCAGGCCGAGATTGGCCTGGTAGCCCGTGGTGAAGACCATGCAGTGCTTCATGCCGTAGAAATCGGCGAGCTCGCGCTCCAGGTCCTTGTGGTCGGTGTAGCTGCCGTTGAGGATGCGCGAGCCGGTGGTGCCCGTGCCCTCGGCCTTGGTCGCCTCGACCGCGGCCTCGATGCAGGCCGGATCGAAGGTCAGACCGAAATAGTTGTTGGTGCCGACCAGCAGGGTGCGCTTGCCGTTGATGATCGCCTCGGTGGGCGACAGCACGCGTTCCATGGTGGCGCCGATCC
>CAYNOF010001189.1:0-1918 GCA_964398335.1 uncultured Rhizobiaceae bacterium | reverse complement strand
TGGTGAAGTGGCTGCCGCCTGACTCGATGACCGGCGTAATCCACGTCTTCGAGCCACGCGAGGGCGGCGCCTTCCGCATGTCGCTGATCTACCCGCCCGACATGGCCGGGCGAGGCAAGACCTCCGGTGACACCGACACCTTCGCCGCCCGCTTCGCGCGCCTGGTTCCCGACACCTGCATCGAATGGGCCGTGACCTTCGACTCTGCCGACCCCGCCTTTGCCGGCGAGATGATCGTGCGCACGACCTTGGAATCCGTGGGCAGCGCCAGCACGCGCATCACCATGCTGTGCGAGAACATTCCCTCGGGCATCCGGCCGGAAGACAACGAAGCCGGCTGCCGCTCGACGCTGGAGAAGCTCGCCGCCTTCGTCGAGCGGCGCCCCTAGTTCATCGCCCGTAGCTCCGTCAGCGGTACGATGCGGATCTGGCTGGCCTCCAGTCCGGCGCGCACGGCGCGGGCGGTGGCGACGGCGGTGGGTTCGTCGCCGTGCACGCAGACCGAGTCGACCTGGCAGGGCACCTTCTTGCCGCTGTAGGAGAAGATCGCCTGCTCCTCGATCATGCGCTTGACGTGCGCCACCGAGGTCGCGGCGTCGTGGATCATGGCGTGCTTTTCCTTGCGCGGGGTGAGCAGGCCGGAATCGGTGTAGGTGCGGTCGGCGAAGACCTCCTCGGCCACGCGCAGGCCGACCTTGCGCGCCGCCGGGATCTGCGCCGTCACCGCCTGGGCAAGGAAGATCAGGTTGCGGTCGACGGCTCGAATGGCGCGCGCGATCGCCGCCGACAGGCCCTCGTCCTCGGCCGACATGTTGGCCATCATGCCGTGCGGCTTCACATGCGTGACCTTGGCGCCGTGCAGCGCGGCGACGCCCATCAGCGCGCCGATCTGGTAGGCCATGGCGTGCTCGATCTCCGCATCGGTCATGCGGATGACGCGACGGCCGAAGCCTTGCAGGTCCTGGAAGCCGGGATGCGCGCCGATCGACACACCGTTGTCGAGGCAGAGCTTCACCGTCGCGGCCATCACCGTGGGATCGCCGGCGTGGAAGCCGCAGGCGACATTGGCCGAACGCACGATCTTGAGCACCTCGGTGTCGTTGCCCATCTTCCAGGGCCCGAAGCTCTCGCCGAGGTCGGAATTGATGTTCACTTCGCTTGCCATGGCTCGCCTCCTGCGGGTCGGCTATCCTAGCGCCGCCTCGACATGACGGAAACGGCGTGAGCACAAGGTTCCTCGATTGCGGCGACACCGCGTTCAGTGTCGAGTTCGGCAGCACCATCGCCCCCGAGATCAACGCCAGGGTCATGGCCCTGCACGGCGCCATCGCGGCCGAGCGGGAAGCCGGGCGGCTGGCGGGCCTGGTCGAGACCGTGCCCAGCATGCGCGCACTGCTGGTGCATTACGATCCGCTGGCCACGACCCGCGCCGACCTGCAGCCTGCGATCGAGGCGCTGCTGGCGGGCGAGCACGCGGCCGATATCCGGTCGCGACGCATCACCCTGCCCTGCTGCTACGACGATGCCGAATTCGCCCTCGACCTGGCCGAGGTCGCCGAGCGCACCGGCGTTTCCCCGGAAGAGGTCATCAACCTGCACCTCGCCTCCGAGTTCCACGTCTACATGGTGGGATTCATGCCCGGGCTGCCCTACCTGGTCGGTTTGGCGAAGCCGTTGCACCTGCCCAGGCGCGCCTCACCGCGCGTGCGCGTGCCGGCCCTGAGCGTGGCCATCGCCACGGAGATGTCGGTGGTCTATCCCTTCGAAAGCCCCGGCGGCTGGCACCTGCTCGGTCGCACGCCGGTCCCGATGTTCGACACGCGGCGCGGCGCGCAGGCATCGACGCTCGCGCCGGGCGACGCCGTGCGCTTCCGCCGCATCAGCCGCGCCGAGTACGACGCGCTGGTCGCCGAGACCG
>CAYNOF010001188.1:0-8239 GCA_964398335.1 uncultured Rhizobiaceae bacterium | reverse complement strand
CGCCTTCGACGACCCCGAGTCGCGCCTGCTGCGCTTCACCACCAACATCGACGATCTCGACGTCATCCGGGTGCGCAGCTTCGATGTCGCGACCTTCGTCGCCTTCGGCGCTGCCCACTTGGGCATCTGCGGCTCCGACGTGATGATGGAGTTCGACTTCCCGGAGATCTACGCGCCGGTCGATCTCGGCATCGGCAAGTGCCGGCTGGCGGTGGCCGAGCCGGCGGAGATGGCCGGCTCGGACGATCCCAGGAGATGGAGCCATATCCGCATCGCCACCAAGTACCCCGAGGTGACCCAGCGGCACTTCGCGGCGCGCGGCGTCCAGGCGGAGTGCATCAAGCTCAGCGGCGCCATGGAGCTGGCACCCAGCCTGGGGCTCAGCCACCGCATCGTCGACCTCGTCGCCAGCGGCAAGACCTTGCGCGACAACGGCCTGGTCGAGATCGAGCACATCGCCGACGTCACCTCGCGCTTCATCGTCAACCGCGCCGCGCTGAAGACGCGGCCGGAGCGCGTGACGCACTGGATCGAGCGCTTCCGCGATGTCGCCGTCGCAGCCTGAGGCGGCGGGCCCGCTGCGGCTCGACGCGCAGGCGGCGGATTTCGACAGCGCTTTCGCCGCCTTCCTCGCCAAGGACCGCGACAGCGGGGCCGATGTCGACGGCGTGTTGCGCGGCATCATCGCCGACGTGCGCCGCCGCGGCGATGCGGCGGTGATCGAGTACACCGAACGCTTCGACCGCCTGACGCTGTCGCCGCGGACATTGCGCTTCTCGCCGCAGGAGATCGCACGGGCGATCGCCGGCGTGCCGGCCGAGCGGCGCGACGCAATCGCGTTCGCGGCCCGGCGCATCGAGGCCTATCACCGCAAGCTGCTGCCGCAGAATGTCGACTTCGTCGACGAGGCGGGCGTGCGCCTGGGCGCGCGCTTCACGCCGATCGACGCGGTGGGCCTCTATGTGCCCGGCGGCAAGGCGGCCTATCCGTCGTCGGTGCTGATGAACGCCGTGCCGGCCAAGGTCGCCGGCGTGCCGCGCATCGCCATGGTCGTGCCGACGCCCGATGGCGCGATCGACCCGCTGGTGCTGTGCGCCGCCGATGCGGCCGGCATCGACGAGATCTACCGCGTCGGCGGCGCGCAGGCCGTGGCGGCTTTGGCCTGGGGCACCGCGAGCATCGCGCCGGTCGACAAGATCGTCGGTCCGGGCAACGCCTATGTCGCGGCCGCCAAGCGCCAGGTCTTCGGCAAGGTCGGCATCGACCTGATCGCCGGTCCGTCGGAGATCCTGGTGATCGCCGATGGCGAGAACGATCCCGGCTGGGTCGCCGCCGACCTGCTGTCGCAGGCCGAGCACGACGAGGCGGCGCAGTCGATCCTGATCACCGACGATGCCGCCTTCGCCGCCGCCGTCTGCCGCGCCGTCGACAGCGAGCTCAGGGCGCTGGCCACCGGCGCGCGCGCGCGGGCGAGCTGGACCGGAAACGGCGCGGTGATTCTCGTGCCCTCGCTGCTCGACGCGGCGCCGCTCGCCGACCGCATCGCCGCCGAGCACATCGAGCTCTGTGTCGGGCCCGATACGGCGGCCGAGCTGCTGAAGCGCATCCGCCACGCCGGCGCGATCTTCGTCGGACGCCATACGCCGGAAGCCATCGGCGACTACGTCGCCGGCACCAATCACGTGCTGCCGACCTCGCGCACCGCGCGCTTCTCGTCAGGCCTGGGCGTGTCGGACTTCCTGAAGCGCACCTCGATCGTGTCGTGCGATGCTGATTCGCTGGCGCGGCTGGCGCCGGCGGCGATCACGCTCGCCGAAGCCGAGGGACTGCCGGCGCACGGACGCTCGGTGTCCATCCGCACCAACAGGACATGAGCGACGCACGCTCCCACCTCATGCCGAGGAGGCCGCATGGCGGCCGTCTCGAAGCATGGGCAACGGACTCCGCGTGTGTTGCCCACCCTTCGGGACGCGCCCTGCGGGCGCTCCTCAGGGTGAGGTTCAGGTGAGCGGCGCGCGCACCGACCTGGTGGTCGACGTCGAGCTCGACGAGGAGTCGATTCAGTACCGCTCGGCCGAGGCGGAGCACGAGCGCAAGGTCGCGATCTTCGATCTGCTGGAGGACAACAGCTTCCGGCTTGTCGGCGCCGAGGGGCCCTATCGCCTGCGGCTGGCGATCCATGAGAACCGGCTGGTGCTCGATGTGCGCGCGGCCAAGGACGGCAGCAAGCTGCGCGACATCGTCCTGTCGCTGACGCCGTTCCGCAAGGTCGTGAAGGACTACTTCATGATCTGCGAGAGCTACTACGATGCCATCAAGCGGCTCAGCCCGTCGCAGATCGAGGCGCTCGACATGGGAAGGCGCGGCCTGCACAACGAGGGCTCGGAGCTCCTGCGCGAGCGGCTCGCCGGCAAGATCGACGTCGATCACGACACGGCGCGCCGGCTGTTCACGCTGCTCTGCGCGCTGCACATCAGGACCTGAGGCCCGATGGCGATGGCGAGGGGCGAGCTTCCGACCAGCGTGCTCTTCGCCTGCACCCACAACGCCGTGCGCTCGCCGATGGCCGAGGCGCTGGCCAAGCGACTTTACGGCCTGCGGGCCTATTTCGACTCCGCCGGCGTGCAGGGCGGCGAGGTCGATCCCTTCGTGCTCGCGGTGCTCGACGAGATGGGTGTCGATCTGCACCGCCACCATGTGAAGACCCTGGAGGACGTCGACCCGGGCGAGTTCGACCTGATCATCAGCCTGTCGCCCGAGGCGCATCACGCCGCGCTTGAGCTGACCCGCGACGTCGCCACCATCGTCGAGTATTGGCCGACGCCCGACCCCAGCGCGGTGGAGGGTGACCGCGACAGCCGGCTGCAGGCCTACCGGTCCATGCGTGACGTCCTGATGAGCCGCATGCAGGCCCGTTTCGGGGCGACCGGCGGTGTGCAGGTGTAAGCGCGCCGCCTTGACTTGGCGCGTCGGCGGTAGCAATCCTTTTGCACTCCGAGCCTTATCCGGACTGCTGAATGGCCAAGGAAGATCTGATCGAATTCGCCGGCACGGTGAGCGAATTGCTCCCTAACGCGACCTTTCGCGTAAAACTCGACAACGACCACGAGATCCTCGCCCACACCTCGGGCAAGATGCGCAAGAACCGCATCCGCGTGCTGACGGGCGACCGCGTCCAGGTCGAAATGACACCCTACGATCTCACCAAGGGACGCATCGTTTTCCGTTTCAAGTGAGGCTCGCGCGCTGTAGGGATGGCGCGCATGTTTCTGTCCTGTCCTCTTGTCCTGGCGTCGGCCTCGCCGCGTCGCCTCGATCTCTTGCGTCAGATCGGCATCGAGCCGGCGCGTGTCGCGCCGGCCGATATCGACGAGACGGCAGCCAAGGGCGAGCTGCCGGTGGGCTACGCGCGCCGCATGGCGCGGGCCAAGGCGGCGGCTGTCGTCAGCAAAGGCGACATCGTGCTCGCCGCCGATACCGTGGTCGCCTGCGGCCGGCGCATCCTGCCCAAGGCGGACGCGGCGGACGTGGCGCGCGCCTGCCTCGACCTGCTGTCGGGCCGCCGCCATCGCGTGCTGGGCGCGGTCTGCATCATCGGTCCCGATGGCGCGCGGCGCGAACGTCTGGTGGAGAGCGTGGTGCGCTTCAAGCGGCTGAGCGAGGCGGAGGTCGACGCCTACCTGTCGTCGGGCGAGTGGAACGGCAAGGCCGGCGGCTACGCCATCCAGGGCCGAGCCGCCTGCTTCGTGTCGTTCCTGTCCGGCTCCTACAGCAACGTCGTCGGCCTGCCGCTGTTCGAGGTCACCCAGATGCTGCGCTCGGGAGGCTGGCTCGCATGAGCGGTGTCGATCGCGTGGTCTGCCACGAGGGCGAGGCGGCGACCATCATCGCCTCGCTCGCCGGCGCCCGCCTGCTCGACGTTGCGGTGCGCCCGCGCGGCAAGCTGGAGCTCGAGGGCGCGATCATCATGGGGCGCGTCGAGCGCTTCGCGCCCGAGCTCGACGCGGCCTTCATCGATATCGGCCAGGCGCGCGGCGGCTTCCTGCGGCGCGTCGATATGGTGGGCTTCGAGAACGGCCGGCCGCCGCCTTCGGGCATGCCACTGCTGGTCCAGGTCTCGCGCGATGCCACCGAGGACAAGGGCGCACGGCTGACGATGAATCTCGGCCTCGTCGGCCGCTACGTCGTCTTCAAGCCGTACGAGCAGGGCCTCGCCTTCTCGCGGCGCATCGAGGACGACGCGTTGCGCGGGCGCCTGGCGGCGGCGATGGCCCAGGCCGGCGCCGGCGAGGAGGGCGGCTATACCGTGCGCACCGCGGCGGCGACCGTGGCGCCGGAAGCGGTGGCGCGCGAGGCGCAGGGGCTGACGGCGCGCTGGGAGTCGCTGCGCACGCGCGCGCTGGCCTCGACGCCGCCCACGACCCTGCATGCCGAGCCGCATCCGCTGCTGCGCGTGCAGCGCGACCATGGCGGCAGCCTGGCCGAGATCGTGGTCGACGATCGCAATCTCGGCCTGCGCCTGCGCCAGGCGATCGACAGCGCCGGCGATCGCACCAGCCTGCGCGTGGTCGACAGCGGCGACGGGGCGGTGCTCGATTCCTTCGACATCGCCGGCCAGATCGAGACCGCGCTGGCGCCGCGCATCGCGCTGGCCTCGGGCGTCGAGCTGCTGTTCGAGCCCGGCCAGACCTTGTGCGCCATCGATGTCGACACCGGCTCGGCCGGCGCGCGCCAGGGCCAGGGGCCGCGCTCGCCGCTGCAGGCCAATCTGGAGGCGGTCGACGAGATCGCCCGCCAGCTTCGCCTGCGCAATATCGGCGGCATCATCATCGTCGACTTCATCGACATGCGCGGGCCGCACGACCGCAACCAGCTGCAGGGCGCGATGGCCGCACGGCTTGCCGAGGACCCGGTGCCGACCCAAGTGGTGGGCATGACACGATTGGGACTGATGGAGATCACCCGGGCACGGCGCGGCGCCCCCCTGGCGCGGGCGTTGGAGGAAGCCGGCATGCTCGAAGGCGAGGGCCGATGAAGCCCGACCGTCCGCGCCTGCGGCTGGTCGGGACCAGCGCCGCCTGCACGATCTGCGGCAAGCCGGTGGATCCGAAATACCAGCCCTTCTGCTCCAAGCGCTGCGCCGACATCGACCTCGGCCGCTGGTTCAAGGAGGACTACCGCGTCGAGACCGACGAGGCGCCCGGCGAGCGCGACCCGGAGGAACGCTAGCTCAGGGGCGGCAGCCGAAGCCCGAGAGCTGCTGGCGCATCTGGCTGCCGTAGTCGCGGCAGGAGCGGGCGAGCGCGGTGCGGCCGTCGCTGGTGTCGGCCATCGAGCGCCAGCCCGTGCGCATCTGCTCGAGCGCCGCCTGGAAGATGGGCATGGCCTCGGCCGGCATCGTCGAACTCCGCATGCAGGCGGCAAACCACTGGATGAAGTCGTCGCAGTCGCGCACGCCGGTGCGGTTCTGGGCGGCGGCAGGCGCGGCGATCATGAGCGCGAGGGCGGCAGCGGCGAGGAGGCGCATGGCGGGCTTCCGGCTCGGGAAACCCGCACTATGCCCTATTTTGTGAGCGAGCGCACGCTCATTTTCTACCAGCTGCAACCATAAGCCGACGTCGTCGCTTGCTTCATCGAATCGGCCGAGCTCTTGCAGGCCGACTCCAGCGCCGCCTTGCTGTTGGGATCGGCGGCGCCCGCCTTCCAGGCCGTGCGCATCTGCACGATCGAGTCTTTCGTCGGCTGCTGCATGGCGGCCGGCATCTTGGCCACGCAGGCCTCGTACTTCTCGAGGAAGTCGTCACAGGCGGCGATGCCGACCTTGTCCTGCGCCACGGCGGGCAGGGACAGCAGCGAGACCGCGAGCGCGGCGGCAACCAGGCGAATGCGCATAAACATCTCTCCCACAAGCGACAGGCGCACCGGGTGGTGCGCCTGTTTAGGAGTGTGCGCTCACTTTATGACGCCGGGTTGACGATGCCGGTGAAATCTATTGCACAGTAAGTGAATAAAGATCGGCGACATTGTCGTGCAGGATCGCGTCGCGCATGTCGGCGCTCATGTGCGAGGTCTGCTCGGCGATCACCTGCTGGCTGTTGGGCCACGTCGAGTCGCTGTGCGGGAAGTCGCTGGCCCACATCAGGCGCTGGTGGTTCATGTCGCCGGCGAACTTGAAGGCGGTCCAGTCGTCCTGGAACGTCATGTAGATGTTCTCGCGGAAGTACTCGCTCGGCATCTTCGGCAGCTCGCTGCCGCGCATCCAGTACCGGTGCCGCTTGTAGGCGTGGTCCATGCGGTACATGAAATGCGGCGCCCAGCCGGCATCGGCCTCGACGCAGACGATCTTCAGCTTGGGATGGCGCTCGAAGACGCCGGAGAACACCAGCATCCCCATGATGTCCTGGTTGCCGCGGATGATCGACATGAAGGAGTTTACGCGCGGGCCGCGGTGCTTCTTGATGCCGTCGGCGCGCGACGTGAGGATGTGGAACGACAGCGGCATCTTCATGTCGATCGCCGCTTCCCAGAACGGGTCGTAGATCCGGCTGTCGTAGTCCTCGACGCCGGGATCGCCCGGCAGCATGGCGCCCTTGAAGCCCATCTCCTTCATGCGTCGCAGGTCATCGATGCCTTCCTCGACCGTGCGCATCGCCGTCTGGCCCAGGCCGTAGATGCGCTCGGGCGCGCCGGCGCAATAGGTCTGCAGCCAGCGGTTGTAGGCCTCCATGCAGGCGCGCTTGTAGTCGAGGTCCTTGTGGTTGCACAGCAGCATGCCGACCGAGGGGTAGATCATCTCGGCGGCGACGCCGTCGCGGTCCATGTCGGCGAGCCGTGCCTTGGAGTCCCAGCCGCCGCGGTGCAGCTTGTCGAAATCGGCGCCGATGATGCTGAGCTGCTCGGCCGGCACGCCGGCGCCGGAGGCCAGCGACACCGGCATCGGCGAGCCCATGCCGGGGATCATGAAGACGTCGCCCTTCTCGGTGCCGCGCACCAGATGCGGTGCGCGGTCGCGGAACGCCGGGTCGATGAAATCGATGTAGCAGTTGGGCGGCTCGGTGATGTGCGAGTCGGCGGAGATCGGCCGTTTGGTCATGACGCTTCCTCTGACGTCCGCTTGTGCTTATGACAAGAATGATCCGCCCCGTCCGGCGGGCTGTAAACCCGCCCGAACCGCGATGCGGACATGTCAGGCGTGTTCGGAGGGCAGCCTGCCGTCGGCCGAGAGCAGCACCGCCACCGGCCGCGTGGTTTCGAAGTTCGACAGCACGATCAGCATCACCACCGTGATCGGCACGCAGAGGAACATGCCGACCACGCCCCAGATCGTGCCCCAGACCATCAGGGAGACGATCACGACCAGCGCCGAGAGGTTGAGCGAGCGGCCCAGCAGCGCCGGCTCGACGACGTTGGCCATGACGATCTGCAGCGGGCCGACGGTGAACAGCACGATCAGGAACGGCGTGAGGCTGTCGAACTGCACCAGGGTGAGCAGGGTGGGCGCCATGATCGCCAGGATCGAGCCGATGGTGGGGATGAAATAGAAGAAGAACATCATCACCGCCCAGAAGCCGGCGAAGTCGACGCCGACGGCGGCCATCAGCACGTAGGACAGCGCCGAGGTCAGCGCCGCCAGGGTGGTCTTGATGCGCATGTAGATGCGGATGTCGCGGCTGATGCGGTCGAGCACCGAGAGCATGCGCGCTTCTTGCGCCGGGTCGGTGAACATCAGGCTGAGCTTGCGGCGGAAATTGCCGGCCTCGACGAACAGGAAGCCGGTATAGACCAGCACGATGCCGGCGACGCTGACCAGCGCCGCCACCGCCGAGGCGACGTCGCCCAGCGTGTCGGCGAGGCTGATGCGGCTGAACAGCTCGGCCAGGGTGGGCGCCGGCTCGTCGGTGGCCAGACTCCAGGCCTGGCCGATCAGCTTCTGCAGGCGCACCTGGTAGTTGGGCGCGGCGGCGATCACGGCGGTGACGTTGGCGGTGATGGTGCGGCCCAGCACCCACAGGAGGCCGCCCATGATCAGGATGGCGGCGGGCAGGGCGACCAGGCGCGGGACCTTGATCTTGAGCTTGGCGGGCCGCTCGATGGCGTCGGCCAGGGCGTCGACCATGTACCAGAGCACCAGGGACAGCACGAAAGGCAGCAGCAGGCTGCGGCCGACGATCAGCCGGTCCGGCGTCTCGCTCACGATGGGGAAAATTCCAATCATCTCCTTGGGCGCAGTCCGGCTCGC
>CAYNOF010001187.1:0-1767 GCA_964398335.1 uncultured Rhizobiaceae bacterium | reverse complement strand
GAGATCAGCCTCCTGGTCGACGCGGCGCCCGATCTGTGGTCGACCATCGTCGACCCGACACAGCTCGAGACGGCGGCCCTGAATCTCATCGTCAACGCGCGCGACGCCATCGACGGACCCGGCGAGATCGCGCTGCGCCTGTTCAATCGCGAGATCGCGCCCGGCGAAGCGGAGGCCGATCCCGAGCTGCGCGCCGGAAGCTGGGTGGTGCTGCAGGTCGCCGATTCCGGCAAGGGCATGTCCGACGACGTGCGCGACAAGGTCTTCGAGCCGTTCTTCACCACCAAGGGCGAGCGTGGCGGCACCGGACTCGGCCTGAGCACGGTGCACGGCTTCG
The DNA here is from genome assembly GCA_964398335.1 of uncultured Rhizobiaceae bacterium. GTDB lineage: Bacteria > Pseudomonadota > Alphaproteobacteria > Reyranellales > Reyranellaceae > JAFAZJ01. The sequence goes on along the minus strand of CAYNOF010001187.1, from coordinate 1,430 downwards.
TCCATCAGTCCGGCGGCTTCGTCACGCTGCACAGCGCGCCGGATCGGGGCACCACATTCTCGCTGCATTTCCCGGCGGTGATCGACGACTCGCCTTGACGGCGCGCCCCCGGGAGTGGATCGATGGGCATACCAACAAAGGGGAAACGCATGGCCAAGCGCCGCAGCATCGAGATCGACGGTTTCAAGCACAGCAACCCGATTCCCGGCGCCAGCATCGTCGGCAATCTGATGATGTCGAGCATCATCGCCGGCCGCGATCCCAGGACCGGCAAGCTGCCCGACACGCTCGACGGCCAGCTCGCCTGCCTGTTCGGCCATGTGCGCGCCTTCGTCGAAGCGGCGGGTGGTACGCCCGAGGACATCGTGAAGCTGAACTTCTGGATCCGCGCGCCGCACAAGCGCGACGCCATCAACGCCGAGTGGGTGAAGATGTTCCCCGACGCCCATGCACGGCCGGCGCGCCACACCCAGGCGCTGACCGGCGAAGGCGACGCGCTGGTGCAATGCGATGTCACCGCCGTGATCGGCGCGAAGTAGCGCGATGCCGGCGCGCACGGGCGAACAATTCCTCAAGGGTCTGCGCGGCGATCGCGAGGTCTGGGTCGACGGCACGCGCGTCTCCGACATCGTCGACCATCCGGCGCTGCGCGGTGCGGCGCATGCGTTGGCCGAGGTCTTCGACCTGCAGCATCGCCACGCCGATGAATGCCTGATGCCGGACCCCGAGACCGGCGAGCCGATCGCGGTCAGCCACATGATCCCGCGCTCGCGCGCCGATCTGGATCGCCGCCACAAGGCGCTGCGCCGCGTCTCGGAATACTCGGTCGGCCTGATGGGCCGCACGCCCGATTACATGAACGTCACCTACGCCGGCTTCGCCGGCAGGCCCGACGAATGGGGCGCGCACGGCAACGAGGAAGGCGCCGCGCGCCTGGTCGCCTACCAGAAATTCCTGCGCCGCAACGACATCTCGCTGACCCACACCATCGTGCAGCCGACCGTCGACAAGGCGCTGGGCGACGCGCCGTCGGCCGGCAACCAGCAGGCGTTGCGCGTCGTCGGCGAGACCGAGCACGGCATCGTCGTGCGCGGCGCGCGCATCCTCGCGACGCTCGCGCCCTTCGCCGACGAGATCGCCGTCTATCCCGGCCTGCCGTTGCCGCCGGGTGCCGACGACTACGCGCTGGCCTTCTGCGTGCCGATGTCGGCACCCGGCCTGAAGTTCCTGTGCCGCGACAGTGTCAGCACGGGCACCAGCCGCTTCGACCATCCGCTGTCGAGCCGCTTCGACGAGCAGGACGCCTTCGTGATCTTCGACGACGTCGAGGTGCCGCGCGAGCGCGTGTTCATCGACCGCAACATGAACGCCTATAACACCGTCATGCGCTCGAGCTGGCCGGCCAACATCCAGCAGCAGACGATGATCCG
>CAYNOF010001186.1:0-3426 GCA_964398335.1 uncultured Rhizobiaceae bacterium | reverse complement strand
GCGCTGCATCGCCACGCCCGACATGATGGGCGTGGTCGGCCGCCTCGGTAAGGTGCTCGGCCCGCGCGGCCTGATGCCCAACCCGAAGCTGGGCTCGGTGACCATGGACGTGGCCGGCGCGGTGAAGGCCGCGAAGGCCGGCCAGGTCGAGTTCCGCGCCGAGAAGGCCGGCATCGTGCATGCCGGCGTCGGCAAGGCGAGCTTCAGCGAGGCGGCGCTGACGGAGAACGTCAAGGCGTTCGTCGGCGCGATCACCCGCGCCAAGCCGACCGGCGCCAAGGGCACCTTCATCCAGAAGGTGACCATCAGCTCGACCATGGGCCCCGGCGTGAAGCTGGACCCGGCCGGCCTGAGCTGAGGCTTGAGGAATTCCGGTGGCGGGTTCGCCTGCCACCGGCACAGGGATCGTCCGGTCCGCCGGCCGGTCCCGACCTGTCCGAGACTGCAGGTGCCAATCCGGCCCGTCCGGTGCGGCCTAAGGGAGCGATCCGCCAGCATAGACGGGGGTACGGGAATGAGATGGCCGGTCCGCCGGCCGTGGATGACCCGAGCTTCCGGGATGGGAAACCCGGGAAGCGCTTTGTCCTTCGGGACGGGACGCGACCCTCATGCAGTCGATCCGGCGCGAGCCGGGTGATTGCCTGGAGACGATAGTGGACCGCACTGAGAAAGCAGACACGATCGCTTCGCTGAACAAGGGCTTCGGTGCCGTGGACTTGCTGGTGGTCACCCGCCAGTCCGGTCTGACGGTTGCTGAGGTCTCGGCCCTGCGCGCGCAGGTCCGTGAAGCGGGCGCCTCGTACAAGGTTTCGAAGAACCGGCTCACCCGTCTCGCTCTGGAAGGAACGGCGTTCAAGGATATCGGCCCCATGCTCACGGGTCCGACCGCGATCGCCTCGTCCAAGGACCCGGTCGCTGCCGCGAAAGCGGTGGTGAACTATGCCAAGGGCAACGAGAAGCTGACGATCGTCGGCGGTGCGCTCAAGGGCCAGGTGCTCGATGCCGAAGGCGTCAAGCAGCTCGCCGCGCTGCCGTCGCTCGACGAGCTGCGCGGCAAGATCATCGGCCTCCTGCAGGCACCGGCGACCAAGATCGCTGGCGTGCTCCAGGCGCCCGGTGGCCAGCTCGCCCGCGTCTTCAGCGCCTACGGCTCCAAGGACTCTTCCGGTTCGCAGGCGGCGTAAGCCGATCCGTCGACCACACACAACACTCGGGACATCTGGAGAAATACCATGGCCAATCTGGAACAGATCGTTGATCAGCTCTCCTCGCTGTCGGTGCTCGAAGCCGCGCAGCTCAGCAAGATGCTGGAGGAGAAGTGGGGCGTCTCGGCCGCCGCGCCGGTCGCCGTCGCCGCCGTTGGCGGTGCCGCCGCCGCCGCCGCGCCGGCCGAAGTGAAGGACGAGTTCAACGTCGTCCTCGCCGCCGTCGGCGACAAGAAGATCAACGTCATCAAGGTGGTGCGCGAGCTCACCGGTCTGGGCCTCAAGGAGGCCAAGGACCTCGTCGAGTCCGCGCCCAAGCCGGTCAAGGAAGCCGTGCCGAAGGCCGACGCCGAGAAGATGAAGGCGAAGCTCGAGGCCGAGGGCGCCAAGGTCGAGCTGAAGTAAGCGTTTGGGTTCCGACCGGAGCTTTGCCGCTCCGGTCGGGCCGCTTCATCGAGCCGACGCGGGTCGTCGGCTCCATCAAGTGGCCCGCTGCAACGAATGGTTCTGACGGCTTCGCGGATCGTCGGGATCGAGACAGCAGATGGGGCGTCCGCCGCCTGAAACCGAAGAGGTTTTTCGCATGGCCACGACCTTCAACGCCCGTACCAGGATTCGTCGGCAGTTCGGCCACATCGCCGCCGCTGCGCCGATGCCGAACCTGATCGAGGTGCAGAAGAAGTCGTACGAGCAGTTCCTGCAGATGCACACCGCGCCGTCGGCACGGGTGAACGTCGGCATCCAGGAAGTGTTTCGTTCCGTCTTCCCGATCAAGGATTTCGCCGAGCGCTCGAGCCTCGAGTTCGTGAAGTACGAGTTCGAGGAGCCGAAATACGACGTCGAGGAGTGCCAGCAGCGCGGCATGACCTACGCCGCGCCGCTCAAGGTCACGCTGCAGCTCGTCGTCTGGGACATCGACGAGGAGACCGGCTCGCGCTCGATCCGCGATATCAAGGAGCAGGACGTCTACATGGGCGACATGCCCCTGATGACGAGCAACGGCACCTTCATCGTCAACGGCACCGAGCGCGTGATCGTCTCGCAGATGCACCGCTCGCCGGGCGTCTTCTTCGACCACGACAAGGGCAAGACCCACAGCTCGGGCAAATACCTGTTCGCCGCCCGCATCATCCCCTATCGCGGCTCGTGGCTCGACTTCGAGTTCGACGCCAAGGACCTGGTGCACGTGCGCATCGACCGGCGCCGCAAGCTGCCGGTATCGACCCTGCTGATGGCGCTCGACAGCGTCGAGACCGAGCGCAAGCGTGCCGACCTCGCCGCCAAGGGCCAGACGCTCGATCCGATCGAGGCGATCGGTATCGCCCACGAGGACATCCTCGCGGCGTTCTACGGCTCGACGACGTATTCGCGCGACAAGGAAGGCTGGCGCACCGGCTTCCAGGCCGAGGCGTTGCGCGGCGTGAAGCTGACGCATGACCTGATCAACGCCAAGACCAACAAGGTCGTGGCCGAGGCCGGCACCAAGATGACGCCGCGCCTGTCGGCGCGCCTCGTCGAGGGCGGCCTCAAGGAAGTGCGCGTGCTGCCGGAGGAGCTGGCCGGCAAGTACGCCGCGCGCGACGTGGTCAACGAGAAGACCGGCGAGATCTACATCGAGGCCGGTCACGAGATCACCGAGGCGACGCTGACGGCGCTCGACGCGGTCAAGATCGACAGCATCGACGTGCTGGCGATCGACCACGTCAATGTCGGCGGCTACCTGCGCAACACGCTGGTCGCCGACAAGAACCAGACGCGCGAGGACGCGCTGATGGAGATCTACCGCGTCATGCGTCCCGGCGAGCCGCCGACGCTCGAGACCGCGGAGACCCTGTTCCGCGGCCTGTTCTTCGATCCCGAGCGCTACGACCTCTCGGCCGTCGGCCGCGTGAAGATGAACATGCGCCTGGGCCTGAAGGGCGTCGACGACCAGATGCGCATCCTGCGCCGCGAGGACATCTTCGCGGTGGTCAAGACGCTGCACGAGCTCAAGGACGGCCGCGGCGAGATCGACGACATCGACCATCTCGGCAACCGCCGTGTGCGCTCGGTCGGCGAGCTGATGGAGAACCAGTACCGCGTCGGCCTGCTGCGCATGGAGCGGGCGATCCGCGAGCGCATGAGCTCGATCGACATCGACACCGTGATGCCGCACGATCTGATCAACGCCAAGCCGGCGGCGGCGGCGGTGCGCGAGTTCTTCGGCTCCTCGCAGCTCTCG
>CAYNOF010001185.1:0-1442 GCA_964398335.1 uncultured Rhizobiaceae bacterium | reverse complement strand
ACCAGCCGGATGCCCTCGCGCTCGATGGTGGTGATCTCGTCCGACACGGTGGTGCGCTGGACGTTGCGCTTGTACTTCAGGTCGTCGAACGGGCGGCCGCGATGCATGGTGCAGCGGTCGTCCCACATCACCAGGTCGTTGACCCGCCAGCGATGGGTGTAGACGAACTGCCGCTGCGTGGCGTGCGCGATCAGCTCGGCGAGCAGCTTGCGGCCCTCCTCCAGCGGCCAGCCGATGATGTGGTCGGCGTGCGAGGCGATGTAGAGCGTGCGCCGCTTCGAGCCGGGATGGGTGCGCACCACGACCTGCGGCACCGGCGGCAATTGCTCGCGCTCCTCCTGGGAGAAATTGGTGAAGCCGGTCTTGGCGCGCGAGCAGAAGATCGAGTGCTCGGCCACCAGCCCCTCGAGCTTGCGCTTGGTCTCCTCGGGCAGCGCGTCGTAGGCGGCGCGCATGTCGGCGAACTCGGTGCAGCCGCCATAGGGCGGCACCGTGCGGGCATAGAGCAGCGAGGCGCGCGCCGGCACGCGCTTGAACGAGCTGTCGGTGTGCCACAGCTGGTTGCCGAGGTTGTACATGCGGCGGCGGTCGTCGGCGCCGAGGATCTCGTTGTTCTCGTCGAGGTTGGAGACCTCGGCCAGCTCGGGCCGGCTGAGCCTGGGCTTGGTGTCCCGGCGGATGTTGGTGACGCTGGTCTCGAGCGGCCCGAACAGCCTGCTGAAATCGACCTGCTGCTCGTCGCTCAGCTCCTGCTCGACGAAGACCAGCACCGAGAAGCGGTTGAAGGCGTCCTCGATGACCTCGAAATGCCCCTCGTCGAGCGGCCGGCGCAGGTCGATGCCGGCGATCTCGGCGCCGAAACCCGGCGTGAGCGGGCTGACGACGACGGTCATGGGGGTCCTCCGCAGGCGATACGTTTGCCGCGGAGTCTACGCCCGGCGCCTGACGCGGGCAACGCGGGCCCTCAGATCGGCCTGGGCGGCGCGCCGCCGAAGATCGGGCCGTCATACAGCGCCTCGCCCTCCTCGCCGGCTTCGCGTTCGAAGGGCTCGGCGTCCTGCGCCCGGCAGCCGATGGAGGCGACCGCGACCAGGCAGTCCAGCCCGCCCGCGGTGCGGCCCCGCCACAGCCAGCACTCGGTGCCCTCGCTGGTCATGACCTTCTGGGTGGTGGCTTCGATGGTGATCTTCATGACGCGACAACGCACGGCACCCTCAGGAGTGCCGCACGGAAAACGGCCCGGCGCTGGAGGACGCGGGGCCGCATGGAGGCGCGATCCGATCGGGACCAAGGCAGGATCGCACCGGGGCAACGGTGTGACTCGCCTGCAGTTTCCGTGCGCGAACGTACCGAGCCGGCCCTAGACCTCCTAGACCGGGATGTCGAAGTGCATCACGTCCTCGCGCGTGCCCAGTTTGGTGTAGAGCGCGATGGCGGGATCG
>CAYNOF010001184.1:0-1776 GCA_964398335.1 uncultured Rhizobiaceae bacterium | reverse complement strand
AACAGCACCTCCGAGGGCACGCCGCCGATCACCTGCGGCGCGTTGATCGCCGACAGGCGCTGGCCGGCGACCTCGAAATTCTGCGACAGGCGGCCGAGCAGCAGCGCCAGGGTGCTGAGCGTCTGGCGCTCGACCTGGCGCAGCGCCGGGATCGCCGCCATCTGCTGCGCCACCGAGACCCGCTGCTGCGCCACTTCGAGGTCCGAGGCCGTGCCGATGCGCCGCTGCTCGTCGAGCAGCAGCAGCAGGCGGCGCGAGGTCTCCAGCGACTCGGTGGCGAGCGCGATGCGCTCGCGCAGCGCCAGCAGCTGGAAGTAGGTCACGGCGACGTTGGCGTTCACCGTCAGCGCCAGGGTTTCCTGGTCGAAGCGGCTGCTTTCCAGCCGCACCAGCGCGGCGCTTTCGGTGGCGTGGATGCGGCCGAACAGGTCGACCTCGTAGCCCACCGTCAGGCCGGCCTGGTAGTTGGTCGTGCTGGTCGTCTGCGTCCTGCCGAAGCGCGACGTGCGCGAGGCCGAGGCGTCGCCATCGAGCGTCGGATAGATCGCGGCGCCGGCGATCCTGGCGTTGGCCCGGGCCTGCTCGACGCGCGCCACGGCGGCCCGCAGGTCCTGGTTGCCGGTGCTGGCCTCGTTCATCAGCCGGTCGAGCTCGCCGCTGGCGAAGCCGCGCCACCATGTCGTGTCCGGCCAGACGCCGGTGCCGTCGCTGGTCGACTGCCAGTTGGTCGGCTGCGCGACCTCGGGCTTGGTCCACTGGTCCCACAGCGAGCAGCCGCCGAGTGCCGTGGTGAACAGCAGAAGGGCAATCGAGCGACGCATCATCGGTTCTTAATCGGCGGCAAGGGCATGGACGGGATCGAGATTGGCGGCCTTGCGCGCCGGCAGGTAGCCGAACAGCAGGCCGGTGGCGAAGGAGCAGGAAAAGGCGAGGATCACCGGCCCGGCGGAGAACACGATCGGCCGGCCGGCGAGCGACAGCACCCAGGCGGTGCCCAGCCCGACCAGCACGCCGATCACGCCACCGACGGCACAGACCACCAGCGCCTCGGTGTTGAACTGCAGCAGGATGTTGAAGCGCCGCGCGCCGGTGGCCATGCGGACGCCGATCTCGCGCGTGCGCTCGGTGACGCTCACCAGCATGATGTTCATGACGCCGATGCCGCCGACCAGCAGCGAGATCGCCGCGATCGAGCCGAGCAGGACGGTGAGCGTGTTCTGCGTCTCCGTCGCGGTCTCCAGCACCGAGGCCATGTTGCGGATCTGGAAGTCCTCGGTGCGGTGCCGCAGGATCAGGAGCTTGCGGATCGCCTCCTGCGTCTCGTCGATGCGGCTGACATCCTCGACCTGCGCGGTGATGGTGCGCACGTAGCGCTGGCCGAACAGGCGCAGGGCGCCGGTGGTCAGCGGCATGAAGGCGACGTCGTCCTGATCCGTACCGAAAGGCGACGCGCCGCGCGGCTGCATCACGCAGACCACCTGGAACGGGATGTTGTTGACCAGCACGAACTGGCCGACCGGCTCGATTTCCGGTCCGAACAGCGCCTTCACCACGGTCACGCCCAGGCACATGACGGGCGCGTAACTCTTGACGTCGCCCTCGCTGAAGAACACGCCGGACGCGGGCGGCCAATCGTGCGCCTTGGTGTAGGCCGCGCCGGTGGCGGTCACGCTCGTCTGGTAGTCGCGACTCTGGTAGCGGACGGTGACGCTGCCGCTGTACTCGCCGACCGCGACGCCAACATTGTCGACATCGTCGATCGCGTCGGCATCGGCC
>CAYNOF010001183.1:0-2598 GCA_964398335.1 uncultured Rhizobiaceae bacterium | reverse complement strand
GAGCGCGAGCTGATCGCCGATTATCCCGACTCCGAGATGGACCGGTTCCCGATGCACCACGTCGTGCCACGGCTCGACGGCACGCCGGCCTCGATCCGCACGCCGGCACCCAAGATCGGCCAGCACAATCGCGCGCTGCTCAAGGAGCTCGGTGTCGACGATGCCGCCTATGCAGCGCTAAAGGCCGAGGGTGCGATCACCGAGGGCGGCAGCTCGGGCAGCGACGAGGAGTAGTCAGTTCCCCGGGGCAATCGCGTCATTCAGGTGCGGCACATTCTTGCCAAACCAGTCAGTCAACTGGCGGATGGCCACGAGCCCGGCGCGGATCTGATTCTCTGGGTCGTCTTCGCCACGCGGCAGAGGCGGCGCGGGCAGCCTTATCTGAACGCTGCCGCCGGCGCGCTGAACAGAAAATCCTGAAGGAAGCGGGAGTCGAGCCAGCTTGTCGGCAACGAGGGGCGTACGGAATTGCAGGCACACAAACCCTTCATACAGTCTGTGCTTGATTTCCACTCTGCCTCTGAATCGGTCACATTCAGGGAACAGAGCGAAAAAGCGATCGACAGCCTTGGGTCCGGCGCTTGTCGGGGAAACGTGGTGATCGGGCAGCACCTCCCGGACGAGTCGCTCGTAGGTACCGGCGGTCTTAACCCTCTCCATGACCGGCTGAGGCGTCCAGCCGTTGCCAGAGCGCTTACCAGCCAGCGCATCCAGAAGATCGGCGCGGACTGCAAGTCGGTCGCGCAACTCACCCTCAGGCGTCTGCTCAAGACGAGCCTTGACTTGGTCGGCCATCGAGTCGATCTCGACATGCGCATCGAACAAGTCACGCCGATCGAGACGACGGTTGCTACGCGGCGATACAAGAACACTCGCGGCCCGGTCGGTGCCAAGCCGCTTGCGCCAAGCCATGACTTCCTGCTCGTAGGCTTCGGCTTGTCCGACCTGGAATCCGTCGGTGACCTTGCTTTCGATGAAGATGGCTGCGACTAGGTTGTCGTGCTGATCGTAGTAGGCCAAAAGAACATCGGTCTGCCGGCTATCAGTGATGCGTTCCGGCGATAGCTGCGTCCGCACTCTCGATTTGGGCGGTGCACTGAAGCGATTCGAAAGATGACCGACGAACCAGTCGCGAAACGACGTTGAGGCCTGCAGTTCTTCCATCAGGAAGTGATCGAGGTCGCGTTCTCGAACGCGATCCTCGAACACGATCGTCGGGTTGGCGCTCACGGCGCTCAGTACATATGCTGGCCGCCGTTGATGCTGAGCGTCGAGCCGGTGATGAAGCCGGCGTCGTCGGCAACCAGGAACAGCACGCCGCGGGCGATCTCGTCGGCCTTGCCCAGCCGGCCGACCGGGATCTTGGCGACGATCTTCTCGAGCACGTTGGCCGGCACCGCCGAGACCATGGCGGTGTCGGTGTAGCCCGGCGCGATGGCGTTGACGGTGATGCCCTTGGCGGCGCCTTCCTGGGCCAGCGCCTTGGTGAAGCCGTGGATGCCCGACTTGGCGGCGGCGTAGTTCACCTGGCCGTACTGGCCGCCCTGGCCGTTGATCGAGCCGATGTTGACGATGCGGCCGAAGCCGCGCGTGTTCATGCCGTCCCACACCGCCTTGCAGACGTTGAAGCACGAGCCGAGGTTGGTGTTCATCACCTGGTCCCAGTTCTCGCGCGTCAGCCGGCGCATCGTGGCGTCGCGGGTGATGCCGGCATTGTTGACCACAACGTCGATCGGCCCGAGTTCCTTCTCGATCTGCTGGATGGCGGCGGTCACGGCGGCGAAGTCGCCGACGTCGAACTTGTAGACCGGGATGCCGGTCTCCTCCTTGAACTGCGTCGCCGCGACGTCGTTGCCGGCGTAGTTGGCCGCCACGACGTAGCCGCGCAGCTTCAGCATCTTGGAGATCGCCGCGCCGATGCCGCGCGTTCCGCCGGTGACCAATGCAACGCGAGCCATGGTGTCCCTCCCGATCAGCGTTTCGAGGCCAGTGTTCCCTGAAAGCGGCCGCGTTGCTAGCCACCAATCGACATGGCGACAATGCCTTACGCGTTCGCGCGCTTTCGTGTCGCGGCCGGGCGTTCAGGCTCGGCGCTGGCCGCGGCGGCGAAGGCGGCAAGTGCGCTCGACACGAAAGCATCACGCCGGCGGATGAAGACCGTGCGCACCATCGCCTCGGTGGGCGGCAGCGGATGGACCGCCACGCGGCTCGCGCTCCACACGCCGCCGGCAAGCTGGCGCGGCAGCAGCGTGATGCCGATGCCGGCGGCGACGCAGTTGAAGATCGCCTCCAGGGTGCCGAATTCCAGCAGGCGCGTGGAGACCACGCCGCGCCGCGCCAGCACATGCTCCAGCCGCTGGCGGTAGGAGCAGCCCGCGCGCAGCACGATCAGCTTCAGCTCGTGCCGCCCGGCCAGCGCGTCGAGCGAGTCGAGGTCGCGGCCGCTGAAGACCGCCAGCTCCTCGCGGAACATCGGCTCCTCGCGCAGCTCCGGGTGATCGACCGGCCCGGCGACGAAGGCGCCCTCGACGCGCCGCTCGAGCACCATGTCGATCAGCTCCGCCGTGGTGCCGGTGCGCACCACGAGATCGACCGACG
>CAYNOF010001182.1:0-3926 GCA_964398335.1 uncultured Rhizobiaceae bacterium | reverse complement strand
TGTCTTTACTACATCGGCGGCATCATCAAGCACGCCAAAGCCATCAACGCCTTCACCAACGCCACCACCAACAGCTACAAGCGCCTGGTGCCGGGATATGAAGCGCCCGTGCTGCTCGCCTACTCCGCGCGCAACCGCTCGGCCTCCTGCCGCATCCCCTACTCCGCTTCGCCCAAGGGCAAGCGCGTCGAGGTGCGTTTCCCCGATCCGTCGGCCAATCCGTACCTCGCCTTCTCGGCGATGCTGATGGCCGGCCTCGACGGCATCCAGAACAAGATCCATCCCGGTGAGGCGATGGACAAGAACCTCTACGAGCTGCCGCCGGAAGAGCTCAAGCAGGTGCCGACCGTGGCCGGCTCGCTGCGCGAGGCGCTGGGCGCGCTCGACGCCGACCGCGCCTTCCTCGTGAAGGGCGGCGTGTTCACCGAGGACCAGATCGACGCCTACATGGATCTCAAGTGGGAAGGGGTCTACAATTGGGAACACCAGCCGGCGCCGATCGAGTACAAGATGTACTACTCGGTCTGATCCCGCTCGGACCCAATCGGAAAAGGGGCGCCGCGAGGCGCCCCTTCTTCTTTCACGGCCCGATGATGGTGAACTCCATGCTGACCACGTCGCCGACGTGCCAGGCGGTATGAGGCTCGAACACATCGTCGAGCCGCACGGTGATCGACTTGCCGACGAGGCTCTTGAGCAGCGCCGCCTGCCGGTCCGACGCGGCGCCGAGCTGCACGCGGCGTATGGACGGCATTCGCTGGGGAGTCGATTGGTCGTCCAGCCCGGCGACCGTCAGGCAAGCGGGGCCCGGCAGCTGCAGAACCCATGGCTCGAACGTCGAGCCGTTCGGATGCTGGTGACGCTCGATCCGCAAGGTTCCCGTCAGCGTCGCGCCCTTGCCCGGACACGCTGGCGCCTGCGCGAGGACCGGCCCGGTCCAGCCAATCAGGAGCGCCACCACCGCCAGCGGAACGGCTCGTTTCATCGATCGAGTCCTCATATGTCGGCACGCGCGGCGCCGCGCCGCCACAGCATGATCGTCAGGCCGCTCAGACGCTGCAGGCAGCCGCCGAGATAGGGAAAGCGCAGCAGCCAGCCCACCACCGCGAGCAGCACGGGACCGTGCTCGAGGATGCGGGCGAGGCCTTTGATGCCATGATCCTCGACGCCACTTGCCGGCCGGCGATAGACCAGGCGCGCCAGGCTGCCGGGCGGCGCCGACTCGATGCGAAAGCTGCCCTCGAGTCGGCGCGACAGCCCTGGCCACAGGAGATTCCAGACGGCGCGTGCCGGACCCGAACCGCTGATGACGATGTGCGCTTCCTCGGCGATGTGTGGACGCCAGCGCAGGCGCCATTCGCGCACCGCGCCGCGATAGCTCGACCACGCCTCCGGCATGGCGACGGCGATATGCGCGCGGTTGTACCAGGTGGCATAGATCGTATCGAAGATGGCGAACATCAGCGCGATCAGCGCCAGGCCCCAGGAGCGCGCGTAGAGCGCCAGCACGGCCATGAAGAAGGCCGAGATGATCTGCATCGGATTGGCGGTGAAGGCATAGGGACCGCTGCTCACCACGCGCTTGGGCGGATCGAACGGGATCGGTGTGCCGCCGCCGACGCTGGCGAATTCCGCCGTCGCGGCGATGCCGACGAACAACAGCATCAACGCCATGGCGGCCAGACACCAATCGAGCGCCGACACCGGCTGGTGGTAGAGCGTCGACAGCGGCAGGCCGGCATGGCTCAGCACGCAGACCGGGATCACCAGGGTCATGTAGCCACCCCAGCCCAGCACGTGGAACAGGGCGCGGACCTTCGGCAGACGATCCTCGCGCGTGAGGCGCGCGGCGATCTGGCCGGGGATCAGGCAAAGCACCATCGCGACCGCGTCGCCCGCCAACCAGGACGGTCCCACCGACACCAACGGCATCAGGCGCGGCATGCTCGCAAGATCGAGCGCGACCGACGCCATGACGATAACGGGCAGCGACAGCCAACGCTGGGCGAAGACCATGACCGGCCCCCACCAGATCGCCCAACCGATCCAGACGTCGATCGGCAGGCCCCGGATGGCGTTGCGATCGACACCGAAGCTCCACCAGCCGAAACGCTGCGCCAGCAGGTGCAGCGCCAGCAGCGCCGGCAGCTGCCAGAGGAAGGCGACCATCGCCGCGACCGCCTCGCGTGGCCTGGGCTTGACGACCAGCAGCAGGGCGATGACTGCCGCCATCGGGCCGGCGAGAAACGCCGTACGCTGCAGCGCCAGCCATTCGGCCTCGCTCATGGCCTCCGTCCCCGGTACCGCCGCAGCCATCCCAGCTCGCCGATCGCCACGGCAAGCATCAGCAGGACCGGGTAGCAGGCGAGCAGCAGCGGCAGCCAGTCGCCGGCGAACACCGCGACGCCGAGCCCGAGCACGGTCAGATCCTGCGCGGCACGGCCGACGCGCGTCGATGATGGTGGCGTGAAGGCCATGATGAACGCCAGGGCCGCCGGAAAGCCATGACGCAACACGGCATCGTCGAGGTCGGCCAGGCGAACCGGCCAGCGCAAGGCCAGGGCGAGCACGAACGCCGCGATCACCAGCGCGCCGAGACATTGCGAGCGGCGGCTGGCCCATGTCGGCCGCAACGCCGCGTCAGGTAACGGATAGGCGATCGGTTGCGTCTGGGCCTCTTCCATGCGTTCAGCATAGATCAGGTGTGATGGCGCTGTGAAACCGTGGCATCGTCGCGGGCCGCGGTGGACAATTCGATTCGATCTGGCCGAAATATCGGGCCGAGAAACCCGGGGATTCATCGCGTGACCCAACCGTCGCTGACCCGTCGCGCCTTCACCAGTGCCGCTGTCACCTCGGCCGTCATCGCACCGGCAGCCGCCCAGCCGAAACCGCTGGTGCGCGTCGCCTTCGGCTCCTGCGTCGATCCGCGCGAGCCGCAGCCGATCTGGGATTCGATCCTCGCCTACAAGCCTGACCTGTTCATCTTCGGCGGCGACAACGTCTATGGCGACAGCAAGGATCGCGAGCTCAAGGAACTGAAGGAGGCCTATGCGCTGGCACGCCAGTCGCCGGGCTACATGAAGCTGCGCCAGAGCGTGCGCCACCTCGCGATCTGGGACGACCACGACTACGGCGTCAACGACGCCGGCGGCGACATGCCGTTCAAGGCCGAGTCGAAAGAGGAGTTCCTGAAGTTCTGGGACATCCCGGCCGACGATCCGCGCCGCCACCACGAGGGGCTCTACCACGCCGAATCGTTCGGCACGGCGGGCCAGCGCGTGCAGGTGATCCTGCTCGACATCCGCTATTTCAGGTCGCCCTGGCTTCCCAGCGAGCACCACGGCGCGCCGGGCATGGAGCGCTACATCCCCGACAGCGATCCGGCCAAGACCATGCTGGGCGCGGCGCAATGGATGTGGCTGGCCGAGCGCCTGCGCGAGCCTGCCGACCTGCGCCTGCTGATGTCGTCGATCCAGGTGCTGGCCGAAGGCCATGGCTGGGAGCGCTGGGGCAATTTCCCGCGCGAGCGGCGCAAGCTCTTCGAGCTGGTGCGCCAGACGCGCGCCGAGAACCTGCTGATCCTGTCAGGCGATCGCCATCTCGGTGCGCTGTACCGCGAGACCACTGGCACGCCCTACCCGCTCACCGAGATCACCTCGAGCGGCCTCACCAAGTACTTCCCCAACTCCAAGGAACCCGGCCCCAACCGCATCGGCCCGGTCTACGGCCGGCCGAATTTCGGCACTGTCGATATCGACTGGTGGGAGAAGAAGGTGCGCCTCGCCGTGCGCGACGAGGCCGGCCAGCAGGTCCGCAGCCACAGCGTCCCGCTCGAGGAGATGCGGTTCCGGACCTGAGGCTGGACACGGCACCGGGACATCGCCATATTGTGACCAGTTTTCTGGTCATCGATATAATGGTCA
>CAYNOF010001181.1:0-2530 GCA_964398335.1 uncultured Rhizobiaceae bacterium | reverse complement strand
TCGGCGCCGGCCAATCCCTTCCGCTGCCCGCCCGGTCCCTACGAGCGCGCCAGCCTGATCGCGCATTTCCTCAAGACCAGGAAGCCGAAATCCAAGCTGCTGCTGCTCGACGCCAAGGACGCGTTCTCCAAGCAGCGCCTGTTCCAGGACGCCTGGGCCAAGCTCTACGCCGGCATGCTCGAATGGGTGCCGCTGGCGAAGGGCGGCAAGGTGACGTCGGTCGATCCGGCGACGATGACGCTCTCGACCGACTTCGCGCAGCACAAGGCGGCGGTCGCCAACGTGATCCCGCCGCAGCGCGCCGGCGCCATCGCCAATGCCGCCGGCGTCGCCGACCGCAGCGGCTGGTGCCCGGTCGAGCCGGTGTCGTTCGAGTCGAAGCTGCGGCCGGGCATGCATGTCATCGGCGACGCCGCGATCATGGGCGCGATGCCGAAATCGGCCTTCGCCGCCAATGCGCAGGCCAAGGTCTGCGCCGCCGCGGTCGTCGCGCGTCTGGCCGGTCGCGAGCCGGTCGAGCCGCGCATCATCAACACCTGCTACAGCCTGGTGGCGCCCGACTACGGCATCACCGTCGCCGGCGTCTACAAGCCGACCAACGGCCAGCTCACCGACATCCCCGGCGCCGGCGGCATCAGCCCGCCCGACGCGCCGGCCGAGTTCCGCGCGCGCGAGGCGCTCTACGCCGAAGGCTGGTTCCGCACCATCACAGCAGAGACCTTCGGGTGAGCGATGCGTCGGGCCCTGATGCTGCTCGCCCTGCTGCTGTCGGGGCCCGTCTCCGCGCAGGTGGTCGTGGGCGACACGATTCCGCAATCGCTCACCGGCCAGCCGGGCGATGCGGTGCGCGGCCGCGCCATCGTGCTCAACCGGCAGGTCGGGCTCTGCCTGCTCTGCCACAGCGGCCCGTTCCCGGACGAGCGCTTCCAGGGCAACCTGGCGCCGAGCCTCGCCGGTGCCGGTGCACGTTGGTCGGAGGGTCAGCTGCGGCTGCGCATCGTCGACGCCGCGCGGCTCAATCCCGCCACGATCATGCCGCCCTACTATCGGACGGAGGGGCTGGAACGCGTCGCCAGGGCGTTCGCCGGCAAGACGATCCTGTCGGCCGCGCAGGTCGAGGACGTCATCGCCTTCCTGGCGACGCTGAAGGAGTAGCGTCATGAGCGCATCGACACGCCGCACCTTCGTGATCGGCTCGGCCATCGCCGCGCTGCTGCCGCTGTCGCCGGCACGCGCGACGCCGGAGGAGATGCAGGCGGCGATCCGCGCGCTCACCAGGGGCGCGCCGCTCAACACCGGCAAGGTCAGCCGCGACGTGCCGCCGCTGGTCGAGAACGGCAGCACCGTGCCGCTGACCGTGAGCGTCGACAGCCCGATGACGGCGTCCGACCACGTGCGCGCGATCCACGTCTTCAACGAGAAGAACCCGCAGCCGCACGTGCTGCACGCCACGCTCGGCCCGCGCTGCGGCCGCGGCACGATGTCGACGCGCATCAAGCTCAACGACTCGCAGCGCATCGTCGCCGTCGCCGAGCTGAGCGACGGCACGTTCTGGACCGCCGGCGCCGATGTCGTCGTGACGCTCGCCGCCTGCGTCGAGGATCTGGTGTGATGGCCAGCATCCTCGTCAACGTGCCCAAGACCGCCAGGCGCGGCGCCGTGATCGAGATCAAGACCCTGATCTCGCACCCGATGGAAACCGGCTTCCGCCACGGCGCCAACAACCGGATGATCCCGCGCAACATCATCACCCGCTTCACCTGCGAGTATGACGGTGCCGAGGTCTTTGCGATGGAGCTGACGCCGGCGATCGCCGCCAACCCGTTCATCGCCTTCACCACGGTCGCCACGCAAAGCGGCACGCTGACGTTCCGCTGGATCGGCGACGACGGCTTCTCGGCCGAGGAGAGCGCGACGCTGACGGTCGAATGAGGCTGTTCCTCGTCATCGTCGCGTCGGCAGCCGCGGCCGCCTTCCTCGTCTCGTGGGCCCTGGCGCAGGGTGCCGACCAGCGCCGCTCCGGCTACCAGGACATGGGCCCCTCGCTGCGCGCCATGCAGGACGACGACACCGCCAATCCCGGCATGCTGTGGGTCG
Source organism: uncultured Rhizobiaceae bacterium (assembly GCA_964398335.1). GTDB lineage: Bacteria > Pseudomonadota > Alphaproteobacteria > Reyranellales > Reyranellaceae > JAFAZJ01. The sequence goes on along the minus strand of CAYNOF010001181.1, from coordinate 433 downwards.
GCGAGGGCAAGGCGCTGTGGAGCAAGCGCGAGGGCGCGGCCGGCAAGGCCTGCGCCGACTGCCATGCCGGCGAGAGCGCCATGGCCGGAGTCGCGGCGCGCTATCCGGCCTTCGATGCCGCGAGCAGCCGGCCGATCGACCTGGGCCAGCGGGTCAATCGCTGCCGGGTCGAGCAGCAGAAGGCCGAGCCGTTGGCGGCCGAGAGCCGCGAGCTGCTGGCCCTGACCGCGTTCATCACCCAGCAGTCGCGCGGGCAGTCGATCGCGCCGCCGGCGGATCCGCGCCTCAAGCCGTTCGTGGCGGCGGGCGAGGCGCTGTGGCGGCAGCGGCAGGGGCAGCTCAACCTGTCCTGCGCGCAGTGCCACGACGACAATTCCGGCAGGCGGCTGGCCGGCGCGCCGATCCCGCAGGGGCACCCGACGGGCTATCCGGT
>CAYNOF010001180.1:0-18896 GCA_964398335.1 uncultured Rhizobiaceae bacterium | reverse complement strand
CTTGAGATAGTGCAGGGTGGTGGTGACGTGCTTCGGTACGGTGGCCGGGGTGTCGCGGTCGAGAACGAGCGTCATGTGCCGTTCCTCCAGGTTGGGGATGCGACAGAGATGTGTGGCCGCGCCGGGCCTCGCCAACGAGATTGTCTTGCGCGGCGCATAACCATTCCTGATGCGAAGGTCAGACTCTGATCTTCGCCTGGCCGCGTGCCATCGTCGCGCGAAGCGACGATTCCTGGACCTCGCGTTAGCAATTCTTGCCGCGGCTAGCGTGTTCCCAGCAACGCGAGCGTGCGCTGGTCGGGCACGCCGCCGTAGTACCGGGCGAGCGCCTGCCCGAGCAGCTGCTGCGTCGGCGGATCGTCCGCCGCCGCAGCGATGAACAGGGTCAGGCAGGAGCGGAACTTCTGGGCGTCGATGCCGCCCAGCATCTCTTCGGCCGACGGACCATCGCCATGAGCGCCATGCGCGTTGATCGCCGCGACGCATTCGCGCAAGCGCGCGCCCAGCACCGCGTGCTGCAGGTAGGCGCGCGCCTCGTCGAGCGAGGCGATGCCGTAGCGCACGGCCATCGAGCTGGAGCCCAGGCCGCGCAACTGCGGGAGGATGTACCAGATCCAGTGGCTCCGCTTGCGGCCGGCCTTCAGTTCGGCCAGCGCCTGCGCGTAGTCGCCCTCCTGCGCTTGCACGAAACGTGCAAGGTCGTGGGGATCGTCCGCCCGTGCCATGCACTCATTATAGGTGCGGTGCGGGACTTGTGCCCACGCTGTCACGAAATCGTCGCGCAATCGTAACCCTGAGGTTACGGCCGGGCTCTAACGACACCCTGAGTTTCGCAGGGGAGTTGCCGCGATGACCAGGACGACGCGCCGCCGCACGGTTCTTTCAGGCATCGGGGCGACAGCGGCGGCGACCGCCCTGCCGCGCTTTGCCATCGGCCAGGCCGACGCCCGCCGCTCGATCACCGTTGCGGTGCAGCAGAACACCAACACCAACACGCTGGAGCCGCTGCGCGAGCAGTCGAATGTCGGCGCGCGGATGATCTACAGCTTCCTCGAGCCGCTGATCGACGCCAAGCACCAGGGCGATCTCAGCCCGCAGCCCGGCCTGGCGACGGAGTGGAAGCGCATCGACGATCGCACCGTCGAGCTGAAGCTGCGGTCCGGCGTGAAGTTCCACAACGGCGACACCATGACCGCCGAGGACGTCGCCTTCACCTTCGGCCCCGAGCGCATGTTCGGCACGCCCAAGGCAGCCGATGGCAAAAGCCCGACGCTCTTCACCACGGCGCCCGGTGCCGCCGGCCGCGAGGCGCCGCCGGAGGTGGTGGCGGTGTCGCGCCGCCTGTGGCCCAAGCTGGAGAAGGTCGAGGTCGTCGCCCAGGATACCGTGCGCTTCGTCAACGGCACGCCCGACGTCACGCTGGAAGGCCGCATCGGCCGCTACGGTTCGGAGATCATCAGCCGCCGCGCCTTCAGCGAGTCGTCCGACTGGCTGGCCTGGGCGCGCAAGCCGGTGGGCACCGGCCCGTACCGCATCGCCGAGTTCAAGCCCGACACGCACCTGATCCTCGAGGCCTTCGACGAGTACTGGGGCGGCCGCCCGCCGATCAAGCAGATCCGCTTCGTCGTCGTGCCCGAAGTGGCGAGCCGCGTGAACGGCCTGCTGTCGGGCCAGTACGATTTCTCCTGCGACATACCGCCGGACCAGATCGCCGGCATCGAGCGCAATGCGCGCTATCACGTGGTCGGCGGCACGATCACCAACCACCGCCTGATCTGCTTCGACAAGAACCATCCGCAGCTCGCCGATCCGCGCATCCGCCGCGCCATGGCGCTGGGCATCGACCGCAAGCTGATCGTCGACACGCTGTGGAGCGGCCGCACGCAGATCCCGCGCGGCCTGCAGTGGGAGTACTACGGCAACATGTTCCTCGCCGACTGGCCGCAGCCCGCCTTCGATCCGGCGCAGGCCAAGGCGCTGATCAAGGAGGCGGGCTACAAGGGCGAGCCGATCCCGTTCCGCGTGCTCAACAACTACTACACCAACCAGGTGCCCAACTCGCAGGCGCTGGTCGAGATGTGGCGCGACATCGGGCTCAACGTGAAGCTCGAGATGAAGGAGAACTGGCAGCAGATCTTCGAGCGCAACTCGCCGCGCGCCGTGCGCGACTGGTCGAACTCCGCGCCGTTCAACGATCCGGTGAGCTCGATCGTCAACCAGCACGGTCCCGGCGGCCAGCAGCAGCAGGTCGGCGAATGGACCAACGCCGAGTTCAACAAGCTCAGCGACGAGCTCGAGGCCAGCGTCGATCACGAGCGCCGGCGCGCCATCTTCCGCCGCATGCTGCAGATCGCCGAGGTCGAGGATCCGGCCTACACCGTGCTGCACCAGAACGTGATCTTCTACGGCAAGCGCAAGGACATCGACTGGAAGCCCTCGGGCCTGCAGTACATGGATTTCCGCGCCCGCAACTTCCGCCTCACGGCCTGAGATGCTGGCTTCGCCGACCCTGGTCGAGATCAATGGCCTGACGGTGGATTTCGACGCCGGCGCGCGCATGGTGCGCGCGCTGCACGGCATCGACCTGTCGATCGCGCGTGGCGAGGTGGTCGGGCTGGTCGGCGAAAGCGGTTGCGGCAAGAGCGTGACCTGGCTCGCCGTGCTCGGCCTGCTGGGACGGCGCGCGCATGTCGGCGGGCAGGCCACGTTGGCCGGCGATCCGCTGCTCGGTCGCGACGAGGCCCATCTCTCGCGCATCAGGGGCGGGCGGATCGCGATGATCTTCCAGGATCCCACCGCCTGCCTCAATCCGGTCAAACGCATCGGCCGCCAGCTCGTCGAGGCGCTCAACCTGCATCGCGGCATGGACGGCATCGCGGCAGCGACCGAGGCGCGGCGCCTGCTCGATCGTGTCGGCATCGCCGCGGCGAAGCAGCGGCTCGACGAATACCCGCACCAGCTCTCCGGCGGCATGAACCAGCGCGTGATGATCGCCATGGCGCTGGCCGGCCTGCCCGACCTGCTGGTGGCCGACGAGCCGACCACCGCGCTCGACGCCACCATCCAGGCGCAGATCCTCGACCTGTTGCGCGAGATCCGCCGTGAAACGGGCATGGCGATGGTGCTGATCAGCCACGACCTCGGCGTCGTCGCCGAGAACTGCGATCGCGTCGCCGTCATGTACTGCGGCCGCATCGTCGAGGAGGCGCCGGTGGCGCGGCTGTTCGAGCATCCCGCGCATCCCTATACGCGCGGCCTGCTGGCGGCATTGCCCGATCTCGAGGGGCCGGTGCGCAAGCTGGAGGCGATCCCCGGCACCGTGCCCGAGCCGTGGAACCTGCCGCGCGGCTGTGCCTTCGCGCCGCGCTGCGCCGAGGCGCGCGATGTCTGCACCGGCGCGCCGCCGGTGTCGTGGCAGATGGCGCCCCGGCACAGCGTCGCCTGCGTGCGCGCCGGGTTCGTCGGCTGATGGCCGCGCTTCTCGAAGTACGCGACATCGCGCGGCACTACCGCGTGCGGCGCGGCGATGGCTGGTGGCGCAAGCCGGCGACGTTGAAAGCCGTCGACGACATCTCCTTCCGCATCGAGCGCGGCAAGACATTGGGTCTCGTCGGCGAGTCCGGCTGCGGCAAGTCGACGGCCGCGCGGCTGGCGCTTGGGTTGCTGCCCGCGACATCCGGCGAGGCGCTGTTCGAGGGCGCGGCGCTGTCGACGAAGCAGGACGCCGGCTGGCGTGCCACGCGGCGGCGTCTGCAGCTGGTGTTCCAGGATACGCTGGGTGCGCTCGATCGCCGCCTGCCGGTCGGCCGGCAGATCATGGAACCGCTGGAGATCCACGGCATCGGCGATGCGGCCGAGCGGGCGGAGCGGGCACGCGAGCTGTTCGCCGCCGTCGGCCTGCTGCCGCATCTCTTCGAGCGGTATCCGCACGAGCTTTCGGGCGGCCAGCGTCAGCGCGTGGTGCTGGCGCGTGCGTTGATCGCCGGGCCTGATCTGATCGCCTGCGACGAGCCGATCTCCGCACTCGACGTGTCGATCCAGGCGCAGGTGATCAACCTGCTGCAGGAGCTGCGCGAGCGTTTCGGCGTCGCCTACCTGTTCATCAGCCACGACCTGAAGGTGGTGCGTCAGATCAGCGACGAGGTCGCGGTGATGTATCTCGGCCGCATCGTCGAGCAGGGCGATCCCGAGCGCGTCTTCCGCCAGCCGGCGCATCCCTATGCCCAGGCGCTGGTCTCGGCGATTCCCAGCACGCGCCGCACGCGCCAGCGCATGATCCTGCCCGGCGATCCGCCCAGCCCGGTCGACGTGCCCGAAGGTTGCGCGTTCCACCCGCGCTGCCCGATGGCGACGGCGCGCTGCCGTGTCGAGACGCCTCACCTGAGCGCCATGCCGGATGGCCAGTTGGTCGCGTGCCATCTTGCTGGAACCGCCGGCGTCCCGCCGGCATCGGAAGAGCCGGTGGGACGCCGGCGGTCCCAGGAAGAGGTCACCTGATGGGCCGCTACCTCGCCATCCGCGGTCTGCGCGCGATCCTGACGGTGATCTTCGTCGTCACCTTCGCCTTCGTGATCCTCAGGCTGTCCGGCGATCCGGCGCTGCTGATCCTCTCGCCCGAGGCGCCGCCGGATGCGGTCGAGGCGTTCCGCAAGTCCTGGGGCTTGGACAAGCCGCTGTGGGAGCAATACCTGCGCTATTTCGTGGCGATCCTCGACGGCAATCTCGGCCGCTCGATGCGCGATGGGCGGCCGGCGATCGACCTGGTGATGGATCGCGTGCCGCAGACGCTGGCGATCACGCTGCCGGCTTTCGCGCTGAAGCTGATCATCGGCGTGCCGGCGGGCATCGTCGCGGCGCTCCACCGCAACTCGATCGTCGATCGCCTGGTGATCGTCTGCTCGGTGGCCGGCCATTCGGTGCCCAGCTTCGTGCTCGGCCTGATGCTGGTGCTGCTCTTCGCCGTGCGGCTGAACTGGCTGCCCAGCGGCGGCGCCGACACCTGGATACACGCCATCCTGCCGGTGATCACCTTGGGCACCGCGGGTGCGGCGATCATCGCGCGCTTCACGCGCTCGGCCATGCTGGAGGTGCTGGGCCAGCCCTATGTGCGCGCCGCGCTCGCCAAGGGCGTGCCGTGGCGCGGCGTGGTCTGGCGCCACGCGCTGCCCAACGCGGCGATCCCCACGGTCACCATCATCGGCTTCATGGTCGGCACGCTGATCGCCGGCGCCGTGGTGGTCGAGAGCGTGTTCTCGTGGCCCGGCGTGGGCCGCATGCTGGTGGTCGGCGTCGCCAATCGCGATCTCGCGGTCGTGCAGTGCATCCTGCTGCTGGTCGCCGCCTGCATGGTGACCTCGAACTTCACCGTCGATCTGCTCTACGGCTGGATCGATCCGCGCCTGCGCGCGCGCGCCGCGGCCAAGGCGGGAGGCTAGGGCGCATGGCCGCGATCGATCCCGTCAGCGAGACATCCGCACCCGCCGCGACCCCGGCGCCTCGACTGCGCGGCCGCCTGGCGCGCTTCTTCGAGGCCTGGCCGCCGCTGGTGCTGATCGCGCTGGCGTGGATCGCGCTGATGCTGGTGGTGGCCTTCGCCGCCGACCTGATCGCGCCGTTCGACTATGCGAAGATGGACCTGCGCGCGCGGCTGTCGCCGCCGGTGGGTTTCGGCGGCGCGATCAACCATCCGCTGGGCAGCGACGAGCTTGGCCGCGACGTGTTCAGCCGCCTGGTCTTCTCGATCCGCATGAGCCTGCTGATCGCCTTCGCCGCCACCATCATCGGCGCGGTGGTCGGCACGGTGCTGGGCTTCCTCGCCTCGCATTTCCGCGGCTGGGTCGAGGAGATCGTGCTGATGCTGATCGACTTCCAGGCGTCGATGCCGTTCATGATCATCGCGCTGGCGGTGCTGGCCTTCTTCGGCAATTCGCTGACCCTGTTCATCTGCCTGATGGGCCTGCATGGCTGGGAACGCTATGCGCGCATTTCGCGCGGCCTCGCCATCGCCGCCAGCGAGCAGGGCTATGCCGGCGCGGTGCGCCAACTCGGCGCCACGCCGTGGCGTGTCTACGCCAGGCACATCCTGCCCAACATCGCCAGCACGCTGATCGTCAACGTCACGCTGAGCTTCCCCGAGATCATCCTGCTCGAATCCGGGCTGTCGTTCCTCGGCCTCGGTGTTCAGCCGCCACTTACCAGCCTGGGCAACATGGTGGGTTACGCGCGCGAGTACATCGAGCGCGCGCCGTGGATCCTGATTTCGCCTGCCGTGGTGATCGTGCTGACGACGCTGTCGATCAGCCTGGTTGGAGACTGGCTGCGCGACCGGCTTGACCCTACATTGCGATGAGTCATGCCGAGCCAACTCCGACTGGAACGCGATCAGCGCAATCGCGTGCGCTGGCGCCGTCGCCTCAGCACGTGGGGCTTTGTCCTGCTGCTGCTGGGCGCGATCGCGGTGGTCATCATCGAATTGCTGACCTGATCTTCACCGGAGCCTTGTCATGATCATCCGACGCCGCACCGCGCTCGGCGGGGCGCTGGCGCTTGCCGCCGTCCCGTCGTCGTTCGCCCAGGCCGACAGCCGGCCGCTGCTCACCGTGGGCGTGGCCCAGGTGCCGCCGACGCTGGAGCCGGCGCGCGAGCTCAGCAATGTCGGCACGCGCGTCACCTATTCGATCTTCGACACGCTGATCCGGCGCGACTTCCTGTCCTCGCCCGACGGCGGCGGCTCCAGGCTGGTGCCGTCGCTGGCCACCGAATGGACGCGCAACGGGCCGCAGGAGCTGGTGCTGAAGCTGCGTCGGGGCGTGACGTTCCACAACGGCGATGCCTTCACCGCCGACGACGTGGTCTTCACCTTCACCTCGCCGCGCATGTTCGGCGACAAGCCGGTGCTGCCCGAGGCCAAGTCCTACTTCGCCACGCTCGACAGCGTCGAGGCGATCGACCCGCACACCGTGCGCTTCCGCACCAGGGTGCCCGACGTGCTGCTGGAGCATCGGCTCGCCTCGTGGTGCGGCTGGATCGTCAACAAGCGCGCCTACGAGGCGCTGGGCATGGACGGCTTCGGCCGTGCGCCGGTCGGTACCGGTCCCTACAAGGTGCGCGAGCTGCAGCTCGACACGCGCATCGTGCTCGACGCCTTCGACGACTACTGGATGGGCAAGCCCACGGCACGCGGCGTGATCTTCCGCGAGATCCCCGAACTCGCCGCGCGTGTCGCCGCGCTGCAGGCCGGCGACGTCGACCTGATCACCAACGTGCCGCCCGACCAGGTGAGCCAGCTGCGCAAGCGCGAGGGCATCGACGTGCGCTCGGTGGTGCTGGCCAACGTGCACGTGCTGACCTTCGACGAGCGCGGCGTGGCCACGGGCGACAAGCGCGTGCGCCAGGCGCTGGGTCTGGCGATCGACCGCAAGCTTCTCGTCGACACGCTGTGGGACGGCGCCGCCGTGGTGCCGGCGGGACACAACTACCCGGAATACGGCGACATGTTCCTGCAGGGCAGGACGCTGCGCTACGACCCGGAGGCGGCGAAGAAGCTGCTCAAGGACGCCGGCTACAAGGGCGAGAAGATCGTCTACCGCACCATGCCGCACTACTACACCAACGCGCTGAAGGCGGCGCAGGTGATGATCGAGATGTGGAAGGCGGTCGGCATCAACGCCGAGCTCCAGGTGGTCGAGAACTTCAACCAGATGCGCGCTTCCGGCGCGCAGATCGGCAACAACTCCAACTCCACGCGCCTGCCTGATCCGCTGGGCGCGCTGTGGCTGTCGTGGGGACCGCTGAGCTACTTCCAGAGCGGCAAGACCTGGACCTCGACCCAGGTGTTCAACGAGGCCGGCCGTGCGCTCGAGGCCGAGACCGACCCGGCCAGGCGCAAGCAGTTGTTCAAGACCATGCTCGACGCCTGGGAGGACGAGTCGCCGGGAACGGTGCTCTACCAGCCGGCCGAGTTCTATGCCGTGCGCAAGACCGTGAAGTGGCGGCCGTACACCTTCTATTTCATGGATCTGCGGCCCGACAACCTCAGCTTCGGCTGAGCACGCCCGCGAGACCAAGGCGCCGATGGCCGGCGCGGCCAACGGTGCCGGGCGAGGCGGTCAGCGCGTCGAGCACCGATTCCTGCGTGGCATCGGCGACCGCCTCGAACAGCAGGTCGATCCGTGACTCGGCGATGACGCGCAGGGGCAGCAGGTCGGATGTCGAGTCGTGCGGCGTGCGGTTGGTGGTGGTGAAGCCGAGAAAGACGTCGCCGCTGCCATGGCCGTAGAACGAGCCGAGCCGGGCGAGTCCGGCGCCAGCGCGGCGGATGACGCGCTGCAGCTGGCGGTGCTCCAGCGGCACGTCGGTGGCGACGATGACGATCACCGAGCCGCGTTCGGCCGAGGTGGCGAGATCGGGCGGGGCAACGCGACGACCATCGGGCAGGCGCAGGTCGCCGGCGCGGCCGAAGTTTGCCAGTACGAGCGTGCCGAGATGGAACGTCGCGCCATCCAGGGTGAGCCGGCGCGAGGCGCTGCCGATGCCGCCCTTGAAGCCGAAGCAGCTCATGCCGGTGCCGGCACCGACTGCGCCGACGTCGAACCCGCTGCCCGTGGCGTCGAGCGCGGCGAGCGCGTGCGCCTCGGTGACGGCCAGAGCCTGGATGTCGTTGAGGTAGCCGTCGTTGCACTCGAACACGACGGGGTTGACCGTGCTGGTCTGCCGGCCGATGCGCGGGTTCTCGGCGATCGCGCGGCGGATGAGGGCGGTGCCGCAGGTGCCCACCGACAGCGTGTTGGTGAGCAGGATCGGCGTCTCGAGCTGGCCGAGCTCCTCGACCTGCATCAGGCCGATGCTCTTGCCGAAACCATTCAGCACATGAGCGGCAGCCAGCGGACGATCGCGGAAGACGTCGCCCGCGTGCGGGCGAATGGCGGTGACGCCGGTGCGGATGTCGCCGTTCGCCAGCGTCGTGTGCCCGACCGACACCCCGGGCACATCGCTGATCAGGTTGAGCCGGCCCGGCGGCAGCCGGCCGCAGGCGAGGCCGAGGTCGCGGGCGCGGCGCGACGCCGGCGCTCCCATCAAGCCACCTTCGCCGACTCCTTCATCATGTCGGCGGCCTTCTCGCCGATCATGATGCAGGCGGCGTTGGTGTTGCCGCTGACCAGGGTCGGCATGATCGAGGCGTCGGCGACGCGCAGGCCGGCGATGCCGCGCACCCTGAGCTGATCGTCGACCACCGCCATCGGATCGCTGCCCATCTTGCAGGTGCCGATCGGGTGGAACACGGTCTGGCCGTTGATGCGCGCGAAGTCGAGCCACTGCGCGTCGGTCTTGACCTCGGGGCCGGGGCGGAACTCGAAGGCGCGGTACTTGTCCATCTTGTGGTTGTCGATCACGCGGCGCGCGATCTTCATGCCGTCGATCAGGCACTGCCGGTCGACCTCCTCGGCGAGGAAGTTCGGCCGGATCGCCGGCGCGGCGAAGGGATCGTTCGACTTGGCGTGGATCGAGCCCTTGGATTCCGGCCTGAGCTGGCACACCGCCACCGTCATGCCCGGCTCCTTCTCGAGCTTGCGGTCGGCGGCGCTGGGGTAGGAGGCGTGCGCGAAGTGGTACTGGATGTCGGGCCCCGCCAGCTCCGGCCGCGTCTTGACGAAGCCGTGCACGATGCCCGCGGTGAGCGTGAGGATGCCGCGGCCCTGGATGAAGTACTTCAGCAGCTCGCTGGCGAAGCGCAGGCCGCGCGTCTGCTCGTTGAGCGTGATCGGCAGCTTCACGCGCCAGGCCATGCGCGTGGCGTAGTGGTCGCGGTAGTTCTCGCCGACGCCGGGCAGCTCGTGGTTGACGCCGATGCCGAGCTTCTTCAGCAGCTCGGGCTGGCCGATGCCGGAGATCTCCAGGATGTGCGGCGACTGCACCGCGCCGGCTGAGAGCACGACCTCGCCCGAGGCGCGCGCCTCCCTGGGCAGGCCGTGCTGGCGATAGCGCACGCCGACGCAGCGCTTGCCCTCGAGGATCAGGCCGCTGCATTGCGCATCGGTCTCGATCTGCAGGTTGGGCCGGCCGCGCGCCGGGTCGAGGAAGGCGCGTGCGGTCGACCAGCGCCGGCCGTTCTTCTGCGTCACCTGGTAGTAGCCGAAGCCTTCCTGGTTGCCGTCGTTGTAGTCGACGGTGCGCGGATAGCCCTCGGCGACGCCGGCGTCGATGAAGGCGTCGAGGATCTCGTGCTTCTCGTACATGTCGGCGACGTTGAGCTCGCCGCCCTTGCCGCGGCTGTCGTCGCCGCCGCGCTCGAAATGCTCGGAGCGCTTGAAGTAAGGCAGCACCGATTCATACGACCAGCCGCGGTTGCCGAGCTGCGACCACGTATCGTAGTCGAGCGGCTGGCCGCGCACGTAGAGCATGCCGTTGATCGAGCTCGAGCCGCCCAGCGTCTTGCCGCGCGGGATCGGGATGACGCGGCCCTTGGTGTTGTCCTCCGGCTCGGTGGCGAAGTTCCAGTTGTAGACCTTGTGGTTCAGGAGCTTGGAGAAGCCCACCGGGATCGGGATCCAGAAACCGTCGTCCTTGCGTCCGGCCTCCAGCAGCAGCACCTTCTTGGCCGGATCCGCGCTCAGCCGGTTGGCCAGCACGCAACCCGCCGAGCCCGCCCCGACAACGATGTAGTCATACGCCGACATATCCCGTTCCCTCCGCCGCCCTTGTTTGGCATCGCGAGGACATACCTTTAGGACGGCACGTCGCCGGACGCCAGTCCACCGGCTGCCGCCATTCCGCTAAGCTGCGCGGCGATGCTCGAACTGGACATGGCCCTGCGCGGCGCCGCCATCGGCCTGCTTGCCCTGCTGACCGTGCTCGTGCCGCGCGGTGCGCCGCGCGCCCCGGCGGCTTGGATCGTCGCCGGCTATACGCTTTCCATCGCCGCCTATTGCGTGGTCTCGACGCCGGAGCTGGGCCGGCGCTTCGGCGTCGCGCTGTTGCCGCTGGCGATCTTCGCCCACAGCTCCCCGGTCGCGCTGTGGCTGATGGCGCGGGCGTTCTTCGAGGATGGCTTCCGGCCGCGTGGCGTCCACGGCGCGCTGATCGCCGGCTGGATCGCGCTGGCGCTGGTGTTCTGGCTGCTCGTCTGGCCGCTGGGCGGAACGGCCCGCATGCTGGTCAATCTCGCCATCCATATCGCCGCGGCGGGTTTCGTCGTCCTGGCGCTGATCGCCGCCATCCGCGGCGCGCGGGCCGACCTGGTCGAGCGCCGCCGGCGGCTGCGCCCGGTGTTCGTCGCCATGTCGGGCCTCTACATGCTCGTGGTCCTCGGCCTCGAAGTCGCCATGCCCGACGGGGCGCCGTACCCGGCGCTGTCGGCGCTGAACGCCTTCGGCATCCTGGCGGTGAGCTTCGCCTTCGCCGCCGCGGTGCTGGGCGTGGGCGCGCCCGATCTGTTCGTGCCGGTGCCGCGCACCGAGGCGCCGGCGCCCGTCGAGGCGGAGCACGCCGAACCGGACGCACCGGTCGATACCGCGTTGCTGGACAAGATCAGGGCGTCGATGGAACGCGACCGGCTCTACCGCGAGGAAGGGCTGACCATCGCGGTCTTCGCCCTGCGCCTGGGGGCGACGGAGCACCGCGTGCGGCGCGCCATCAATGGCGGACTGGGCCACCGCAACTTCAACGCGTTCCTCAACGCCTATCGCATCGCCGACGCCAGGACGGCGCTCGCCGACCCGACGCAGGCCGAGGTGCCGGTGCTGACCATCGCCATGGACGCCGGCTTCGGCTCGCTGGGCCCGTTCAACCGCGCCTTCAAGGCCGCGACCGGGCTCACGCCGAGCGAATTCAGGGCCCGCGCGGTCGCGACGTAAGTCTCTGACGCCGCAAGTGGAATTCGGATTCGACAGGATCGTCCGCCGAATCGGCTAGCCGGCATCCGTATCCGGCGAGCACCAATGCCGGGCGAAGCGGAGAAGGGCTCCCGTTCCACCTACGGGAGCCCTCACCATGTCCTTCGTCTTCGATCTCTTCCTGCAGGCCTGGCCGGTCATGGCCCTGATCGACCTGGCGCGATACGCCATCGCCGCTTCGCTGATGGCCCTGCTCGTCTTCACGCTCGCGCGCCTGGGCGTCGGGCCCGGCCCGATCCAGGTGCGGCGACCGGCCGGCCGGGACTATGCCAGGGAGATCGCGCTCTCGCTGCGCTCGGTCGTGGTCTTCTCGCTCAACGGCTTCGCGATCTACGCCCTGGTGACGACCGGCGTGATCGTGCTGCCGCGCACGGTCGAGGCGGCCGGCGGCTGGCTCGCGATCGGCGCGAGCCTGGCCGCCATCCTCGTGGCGCACGACACCTGGTTCTACTGGACCCACCGGCTGATGCACTGGCCGAGGCTGGCGCGCCATCTCCATCGCGCGCACCATCGCTCGAGCGCGCCCACGCCGTTCGCGGCCTATGCCTTCGACATCGGCGAGGCCTGCATCCAGTCGGTGTTCCTGACCCTGTTCCTGCTCGTGCTGCCGGTCCACCCGCTGGTCATCTCGCTCTTCCTGCTGGTCATGATCGTGCGCAACGTCATGGGGCACGCCGGCGTCGAGTTCCATCCGGCGATCTTCGCGCCGGGCCGCGCCCTGGGCTGGATCACCACCACCACGCATCACGACCTGCACCACCAGACCGGCCGGTGGAATTTCGGCCTGTACTTCACCTGGTGGGATCGCCTGATGGGCACCGAGCATCCCGACTACGCCCAGCGCTTCCACGACGCCCGCCGCCGCCGTCTGCCGCAGCCGCTGGACGCGTAGGAGGGGACGATGACGAGAATCCTCCTGCCGTTCGTCGCCTTGCTGGTGGCGTTCGCCGGCGCCGCGTCCGCCCAGACCTCGCCGCTGGGCGACTGGCTCACGGCCGGTGCTTCGGCCGTGGTGAAGATCGCGCCCTGCGCGTCGGGCGAGGGCACGTTGTGCGGGCGCATCGTCTGGCTGTGGGATCCGGCGACGGCGACCGACACGCGCAATTCCGATCCGGCGCTGCGCTCGCGGCCGCTGGTCGGGCTCGACATGCTCTCCGGCTTCCGGCCGGGTGCGGCAGGCGAATGGACCGGCGGGCGCATCTACAATCCGGAAGACGGCAACACCTACAGCGCCACCCTGAAGCAGCGCGATGGCACGACGATGGAGGTGCGCGGCTGCGTGCTGATCGTCTGCCGCTCGCAGCTCTGGCGGCGGACCTCGGCATTGCCGCGCTGAACCGGGCCGGCACCGCTTGGCATGCGTCTCGCAAGGGTGCAGCCGGGCGGTGCTTGCGCCTGGGTGTGGCTGGCCATAGCGTATCGTCATCGAACAGACGGAGGGATCGAGATGCGCATCAGGGGGATGATCGCCGCGTTGTTGACCGCTTGCATGCTGGCGACGACGGCGCCGGCGCAGGCGGAGAAATCGACGGATACGCTGAGGATCCTGTTCGTCGACGCGGTGCCCAACGTCGATATGTACTTCAACAGCCAGCGCACCGGCCTGATCCTGGCGCACCAGGCCTGGGACATGCTGGTGCATCGCGATCCGGCGACCTTCGAGATCAAGCCGGCGCTGGCCACCGACTGGAAGTTCGTCGACGCCAGCACGCTCGACCTGACGATCCGCCAGGGCGTGAAGTTCCACGACGGCAGCACGCTCAGCGCCGACGACGTGGTCTACACCATCAACATGGCGGCCGATCCCGCCAGCAAGGTGGCGACGCCCAGCAACTATGCCTGGATCGACAAGGCGGAGAAGACCGGCGACTGGACCGTGCGCATCAAGATGAAGAAGCCGACGCCGGCGGCGCTCGAGTACCTCGCCATGGTGACGCCGATCCATCCCAAGGCCTATCGCGAGAAGGTCGGGCCCGACGGCTTCGCCAAGGCGCCGGTCGGCGCCGGGCCGTACCGCATCGTCAAGAACGAGGTCGGCAAGGAGGTCGTCTTCGAGCGCTTCGACGACTACTGGAAGGGCAGCCCCAAGGGCATGCCGGCGATCAAGCGGCTGCATGTGCGCTTCGTGCCCGACAACGCCACGGCGATGGTCGAGCTGCTGGCGCAGCGCGCAGACTGGATCTGGAACATCAACCCAGACCAGATCGAAAACGTCAACAAGATGCCGTACCTGCAGTCGATCCGGCAGGAATCGATGCGCATCGGCTACCTGTCGATCGACGCCGCCGGCCGCAGCGGCGCCGGCAACCCGCTGACCAACGTCAAGGTGCGCCAGGCGATCTGGCACGCCATCGACCGCAAGACCATGGCTGACAAGCTGGTGGGTGGCGGCAGCCGCGCGCTCGACGCGCCGTGCTTCCCCTCGCAGTTCGGCTGCGATGCCGACGCCGCTGTGAAGTACCCGTACGATCCGGCCAAGGCCAAGGCGCTGCTCAAGGAGGCGGGCTTCGCCGACGGCTTCGACATCGAGTTCGTCACCTACGTCGCCACCACCTCGTGGAGCGCGGCGATGCAGCAGTATCTTGCCGCCGTGGGCATCCGCGCCAAGATCACCCAGCTGCAGGTCGCCGCGGCGATCCAGAAGGCCTGGCGCGGCGAGAACCCGCTCTATCACGGCAGCTGGGGCAGCTACTCGATCAACGACGTCTCGGCGATCCTGCCGGTGATGTTCGGCGGCGGCAACGACGACTACGCGCGCGATCCGGAGCTCACCAAGCTGATCGACGAGGGCGGCACCACGGCCGACGCCGCGGTGCGCAAGAAGGCCTATTCGGCGGCGATCAAGCGCGCCACCGAGAACGCCTACTGGCTGCCGCTGTTCACCTACGTGAACCCCTATGCCTTCACCAAGCAGCTCGAGTTCAAGGCATTCCCCGACGAGCTGCCGCGCTTCTACCTGGCGAAGTGGAAGTAGCCGTCGCCGACGGTCCAATTCGTGCATGAAGGGCGGCGCCGGGTTCATCTCCGGCGCCGCTTCTTTTGGCCGGACACGGTGTGCCGAACGGGCGCAGGATGAGCCGCCGAACTCGGACGCTGGAGGATTGCCATGGATCTCGGGTTGAAGGGCAAGCGGATCGCCGTCACCGGCGGCAGCAAGGGCATCGGCCGCGCCATCGCCGAGGGCTTCGCGGCAGAAGGCGCCAACGTTTCGATCTGCGCGCGCAACGCTCAGGAAGTGACTGCGACCGTCGCGGCGCTGAAGGGCAAGGGCGTGCAGGCCTTCGGCCGCGCGGTCGATGTCGCCGATCCGCAGGCGCTTGCGGACTGGATCAAGGCGAGCGCCGCCGAGCTCGGCGGGCTGGATGCGCTGGTCTGCAACGTCAGCGCGCTGGCCGTCGGCGACACGGCGGAGTCCTGGGAGAAGTCGTTCCGCACCGACATGATGCATTCGGTGAACGCCGTCGCCGCCGCGGTGCCGTTCCTCGAGAAGTCGGACTGCGCCTCGATCGTGCTGATCTCCAGCGTCTCCGGCTTCGAGGTCGACTTCGCCGCCGGCTCCTACGGCGCGATCAAGGCGGCGCTGATCCACTATGCCAAGGGGCTCAGCCGCCAGCTTGTCGGCAAGGGCATCCGCGTGAACTGCGTGTCGCCCGGCAACACCTATTTCGACGGCGGCATCTGGCAGAATATCGAGAAGAACATGCCGGATCTTTTCCAGTCGACCTTGAAGGTCAACCCGACCGGCAAGTTCGGCACGGCCGAGGAAGTGGCCGACGGCGTGGTGTTCATCTCCAGCCCCCGGGCCAGCCGCGTGTCGGGCACCAACCTGGTGATCGACGGCGCGCTCACGGTGGCGGTGTGAAAGGGAGAGCAGAGCGATGAACGCCCACGGCATCCGCACGATCCACAAGGACCACATCCACCACGGCTGGAACAACGCGTTCCCGCCTGTCTTGACGATCGCGCCCGGCGCCAGCATCGAGTTCGAGACCGCCGACGCGTCCTCCGGCCAGCTCTCGCCGAAGTCGACCGCCGCCGACCTCGCCAAGCTCGATCTCGGCCGGGTCAATCCGGTCACCGGGCCGGTGTTCATCGACGGCGCGAAGCCCGGCGATGCGCTGAAGGTCACGGTGCTGTCGTTCAAGCCCTCGGGCTGGGGCTGGACCGGCAACATCCCGGGCTTCGGTCTTCTTGCCGATCAGTTTCCGGAAGCGCGGCTGCATCACTGGCACTACGACCCCGGCCTGGCGCCGGCGATGTACGGGCCGGGCGGCCGCGTGCCGCTGCGCCCCTTCACCGGCACGATCGGCGTGGCGCCGGCGGCGCCCGGCCTGCACAGCGTGATCCCGCCGCGCAATGTCGGCGGCAACATGGACGTGCGCGACATCACCGAGGGCGTCGAGCTCTACCTGCCGATCGAGGTCGACGGCGCCCTGTTCTCGGTCGGCGACACGCACGCGGCGCAAGGCGACGGCGAGGTCTGCGGCACGGCGATCGAGAGCCCGATCGACGTGGCGCTGAAATTCGAGCTGGTGAAGGACGCCAACCTGCGTATGCCGCGCTACACGACGCCCGGCCCGGTCACCAACCACTTCGACAAGAAGGGCTACGAGGTCACCACGGGCATCGGCCCCGACCTCATGCAGGGCGCACGCATGGCGGTATCGGAGATGGTCGACCTTCTCAGCCGCCGCTTCGGCTATTCCGCGGTCGACGCCTACATGCTGTGCAGCGTCTGCGCCGACCTGCGCATCAGCTCGATCGTCGACGTGCCCAACTGGGTGGTGTCGATGTACTTCCCGCGCATCGTGCTGGAGTGACCTTCACTACCTCATGCTGAGGAGGCCGCGTCGCGGCCGTCTCGAAGCATGGGCAACACACCGAGTTGTTGCCCATGCTTCGAGACGCGCCTTCGGCGCTCCTCAGGGTGAGGCGATGTCAGCGCCGCAGCGCCGCCAGCCGGTCGATCTCGCGCCAGAAGCCCTTGATCGTCTCGTCGACGATCTGCTGCACCGGCTTGATCTCGTGGATCAGGCCGGCGCTTTCGCCGGCGGCGCCCGAGGTGTTCTCGACGTCGCCTTGCACGTACAGCATGTCGATGGTCGAGCTGCGCAGCGCGCGCTCGCGGGTGCCGGCGGCGACGGCCACCGAGTACGGCGTCTTCAGGCCGCGCGAGCGGGCGCGCGGCGGGTTGTCGGTCATGATCGTGCCGGTGATCGGCGCGTCGACGATCGCCTGCTTGTAGTTCATGTGCACCGGGCTCTCGAACGAGGCGACGAAGCGCGTGCCCATGGTGACGCCCTCGGCGCCCAGCGCGAAGGCCGCCGCCATGCCGCGGCCGTCGACGATGCCGCCGGCGGCGACGATCGGCACGTCGACCGCCTCGCGCACCGCCTGCAGCAGGGCGAAGGTGTGCACCTCCTCGGGATTGCGGATGCCCGCGCTCTCGGCGCCCTCGACGATCAGCCCGTCGACGCCGGCATCCACCGCCTTGACCGCGCCGCGCAAGGTGGCGGTGGCGTGGTAGACGACCACGCCGGCATCCTTCAGCCGCCTTGTGTAGCGCGTCGGATCGCCGGCCGAGGTGGTGGCGAAGTGGATGCCCTGGCCCAGCAGCCAGTCGATGATCGCGTCCTCCTCCTTGGTGTCCATCTGCAAATACCGGATCGGCAGGTTGACGCCGAACGGCGCGTTGGTGGCGGCGCGGATGTCGGCGAATTCGCGCCTGGTGACGCCGAGGTCACGGATCGAATTCTCGAGCAGGCCCATGGCGCCGGCCTTCGACACCGCGCTGACCAGCGGCGCGCGGGCGATCCAGGTCATCGGCGACTGGAATATGGGATAGCGCGAGCGTGTGTGTGCAGTGACGCGATTGCCTTCGAACATCGTGCTCGCCCTGTTCTTGCCCCTGGGCTGTCGTAACATGGCAATAGCGGGTCGGCAGCGCCGCGGGCCCGGCGCTTTCCGCAATACGGTCGGGCGCACAGGACGGGCTTGATGGGACAGCGACATGGTACGACATGAATGGCGTGGGTTTCGGAGGATGGGTAGGCAATGCCCCTGACCTGGGAAATCGACCACGGCAGCAAGACGATTGTGACCACCGCCACCGGAGCCATGTCGAACCAGGAGGTCATGGAGTACCTCGCCGCGCTGGTCGGGCAGGGCGCCGTCGGCTATCGGGCGATCTTCGATTGCCGGCGCGCCGTCGGCCTGAACGTCCGGCTGAGCGAACTCGCGGAGCAGAGCCGGCTGGTGGGCTCGCGCAAGCGCGACGGCTTCGACGGCGCGATCGCGGTGGTGGTGGCTTCCGAGGCCGAGCGCGAGATGGCGGAATATTACGCCGAGCAGCTCAACAAGTCCCGTCTCTGCCGACTCTTCCGCACCATCGAGGAAGCACGCGCCTGGTACGCCGAACTCGACGCCGCGGCACGCCAGGCGCAAGACTAGACGGCGCTGACCGATCCTGTGACGGGAGGGCGGGATGGCGTTGACATGGAAGGTCGACCACGCGCGGCGGCTGATCGTGACCACGGTCAGCGGCGCGCTGGGCAGTGCCGACATCGAGCGCTGGATCGCCGAGCGCGAACGCCAGGGAGCGAGCGGCTATCGGATCATCTTCGATGCCTCGGCGGCCGAGGTCGATCTGCATCCGGCGGAGCTGGCGGCGTTCAGCCGGTTCGCCGGTGAACGCAAGCTCGACGATTTCGACGGGGCGCTGGCGCTGATCGCCAGTTCCGAGGCCGAACGCGATATCGCCGCCTACTTCGCCCGTCGCACCAACAGCGAGCGACCCTGCCGGGTGTTCCCGACGGTCGGCGCGGCCTATGCCTGGTTCGCCGAGCTCGACGCCGCGGTCCAGCACTAGCTGCGTCGCGCGATCAGTTCCACCGGCGCGATGATCCCGCGCTCCACCATGCCACGCATGTTGGCGAGCTTCTGTGGCGCCGTCGGTCCCATGACGACGGGCGGCGGCGGCATCGGTCCACCTTCGGCCTGGGCCTT
>CAYNOF010001179.1:0-4483 GCA_964398335.1 uncultured Rhizobiaceae bacterium | reverse complement strand
GTCCGACAGCACGGCGGCGATGTTGATGCCGCTGGCGCGGTAGGCCATGTACTTCGCGGTCATCTCCTGCAGCTCGCCGGTCGGCTCGCCGCCCCAGTCCTTCACGACACCATGCACGTTGCTGTGACGGTTGATGTTCGCCAGTCGCAGCACCGGCGTGTTGACGTTCAGCACATGGAAGTTGGAGTGGATCACCAAGACCGGCCGCTCGGTGGTGACCTTGTCGAGGTCATCGAGCTCCATGCGCCGGCCGCCGAAATAGATCGGATCGAAGCCCCAGGCCAGCAGCGGCCTGCCGTCCTTCGGCAGCCCCGCCTCGATGTCGCGCAACCGCGCGGTGACCTCCTCGATGTTCTTCAGCCCCTTGTGGCGCGTGCCGTCGGGCGCGAAACGGTCGAAGAAGCCGACATACGGATACGCCCAGACTCCACCCTCGTAGGCGTGGCTGTGCCCCTCGACGAATCCCGGCATCAGCACCTTGTCGGCGAAGCGCTCGTCGAGCGTATGCTCGCCCCAGCCTTTCAGGTCCTCGAGCGGCCCCGCGCCGAGGATGCGCCCATCGCGCACCGCGACATGCGTGGCTTCGGGATTCGCCGGGTTCATCGTCAGGATGCGGCGGGCGCGATAGATCACGGTCTCAGACATGGGCTTCCTTCAGCAACTCCGCCTCACCCTGAGGAGCGCCCGAGAGGGCGCGTCTCGAAGGGCGGGCCACAGACCCGGTGTGTTGCCCATGCTTCGAGACGGCCGCTGTGCGGCCTCCTCAGCATGAGGCTGGACATCAGAAGATGCCGTCGATCTCGCCATCGGCGAGCAGATGGATGCGCTCCGCCGCGGGAACGCGTGGCAGGCCGGGCATGCTCATGATCTCGCCGGCCATGGCGACGACGAAGCCGGCGCCGGCCGACAGACGCAGCTCACGGATCGGCAGCGCGTGGCCCGACGGCGCGCCGCGCAGCTCGGGATCGGCCGAGAAGCTGTACTGCGTCTTGGCGATGCAGACCGGCAGCTTGCCGTAGCCGGTGTCCTCCAGCACCTTGGCGCGGCGGCGTACGGCGGCGGTCGGCACGATCGAGCCGGCGCGATAGATCTCCATCGCGATGGTCTCGATCTTCGACAGCAGCGGCTTGTCGTCCTCGTAGAGCGGCTTGAACGTCGCACGGCCGGCCTCGATCACCGCCACCGCCTCGCGCGCCAGCGCCTCCGCGCCGGCACCGCCATGTGCCCAGTGCTCGCACAGGATGGCGCGCGCGCCCGCCCTGGCGCAGGCGCTCTCGACCAGCGCCAGCTCGGCCGGCGTGTCCGACGTGAATCGGTTGATTGCCACCAGCACCGGCAGGCCGTACTTGCCCATGTTCTCGACATGGCGCAGCAGGTTGGCGATGCCGCGCTCGACCGCGGCGACATCCTCGGTGCCGAGCTGCTTGGCATCGGCGCCGCCGTGCAGCTTCAGCGCCCGCACGGTTGCGACGATCACCGCGAGGTCTGGGCTGAGGCCCGCGGCGCGGCACTTGATGTCGAGGAACTTCTCCGCCCCGAGATCGGCGCCGAAGCCGGCCTCGGTGACGGTGTAGTCGGCCAGGCGCAGCGCCGCCGTGGTGGCGATCACCGAATTGCAGCCGTGGGCGATGTTGGCGAACGGACCGCCGTGCACCAGGACGGGATTACCCTCGAGCGTCTGCACGATGTTGGGCTTCACCGCTTCCTTGAGGATCGCCGCCATCGCCGGCGCGGCTTTCAGGTCGGCGGCGGTCACCGGCTTGCCCTCGCGCGTCTCGGCCACGACGATGCGGGCGAGCCGCGCTTCGAGGTCGGAGAGATCGCGCGCCATACAGAGGATGGCCATCACCTCCGACGCCGTGGTGATGTCGAAGCGGCCCTGGCGGGGAAAGCCGTTGGCGACGCCGCCGAGGCTGATCACCATGTCGCGCAGCGCGCGGTCGTTCATGTCCATCACGCGCGGCCAGTAGACGCGGCGCGCGTCGATGCCCAGCGCGTTGCCCCAGTAGATGTGGTTGTCGAGCATCGCCGCGAGCAGGTTGTGCGCCGTGGTGATGGCGTGGAAGTCACCGGTGAAATGCAGGTTGATCTCGGCCATCGGGATCACCTGGGCATAGCCGCCGCCGGTCGCGCCGCCCTTCTGGCCGAAGCACGGACCCAGCGACGGCTCGCGCAGGGCGATCGCCGTCTTCCTGCCGATGCGGTTGAGCGCGTCGCCCAGGCCGATGGTCGTGGTCGTCTTGCCCTCGCCCGCCGTCGTCGGGTTGATGGCGGTGACCAGGATCAGGTGCCCGCGCCGGCGCTGGGCGAGATCGGGTATCGCGGCAAGGTCGAGCTTGGCCTTGGTGCGTCCGTAGGGCTCCAGCGCCGTTTCGGGGATGGCGAGCTTCGCGGCGACCTCGGGAATCGGCCGCGGCGAGGCCCGACGGGCGATCTCGATGTCGGTCAGCGTCTCGGCCATGCATTCCCCCGTGTCGACTGCGCGCGGATGCTAGCGGGCGCGGCGGGCACATGCCAGTGTGCGCGCGATTTCGCTTCGGGAGAGTTCGCGTATGGCCAAGAGGACCCTGCTCACCGGCGCGCTCGACGACTACGCCATCGCCAACTGGCTGCGCGACAGCGACCTGAAGCGACGCCTGCGCGAGGAAACGAAGCGTCTTCCCACAGCCGGCATGCAGATCGCCGCCGACCAGGGACAGTTCATGGCGCTGATGACCCGCGCCATCGGCGCCAGGCATGCGATCGAGATCGGCGTATTCACCGGCTATTCCGCACTGTCCGTCGCCGAGGCTCTGCCGCCCGATGGCAAGCTCATCGCTTGCGACGTCAGCACGGAATGGACGTCGATCGGCAAGCGCTACTGGCGCGAGTCCGGGCTCGACCACAAGATCGACCTGCGCATCGGCCCGGCGCTCGACACGCTCGATGCCCTGCTGCGAGAGGGTCAGGCCGGAAAGTTCGACATGGCCTTCATCGACGCCGACAAGAGCAACTACGACGGCTACTACGAACGTTGCCTGCTGCTGCTGCGCACGGGCGGGCTGATGATGTTCGACAACGTGCTGTGGGGCGGTCGCGTCGCCGCCGCCGAGACCGGTTCGGAGGATACCCAAGCCTTGCGCGCGCTGAACGCCAAACTGCACGACGATCAGCGCATCGACCTGGCGCTGGTGCCGCTGGGCGACGGAATCACACTGGCGCTGAAGCGCTGAGGTTCCTATCTCCCTCTCAGCCACGAGGGAGGCAGCGATGGCCAACGACATCGTTTTCTATCACGCGCCGCAGTCGCGCTCGATCATCGTGCAATGGATGCTGGAGGAGCTCGGCCAGCCTTTCGACATGCACGTGCTCAATCTCAAGAAGAACGAGCACAAGGCGTCGCGCTATCTCGCCATCAACCCGATGGGCAAGGTGCCGGCGATCACCCATCGCGGCGTGGTGATCACCGAGGCCGCAGCGATCTGCGCCTTCCTCGCCGATGCCTATCCCAAGGCACACCTTGCCCCGCCTCTGGGCGACCCACGCCGCGGCCCCTATCTGCGCTGGATGTTCTTCGGCCCGAGCTGCATGGAGCCGGCGATCATCGACCGCATGTTCAAGCGCCAGGGTGCAGAGCCGGGCGCGCTGGGCTACGGCAGCTTCGAGACGACGATGGACGTGGTCGCCGAGGCGGTGAGCGAAGGTCCGTGGATCCTGGGCGAGACCTTCACCGCCGCCGACGTGATCATCGGCTCCAACATCCAATGGGGCACGATGATCAAGATGATTCCGCCGCGGAAGGAATTCGAGGACTACGGCAAACGCCTGATGGAGCGCCCCGCGCTGCAACGCGTCTTCGCCAAGGACGCCGAGCTGGTGAAGGCAGTGGCGTAGATTGCCCGTATAGGTTGCTATCTATCAAACTGAATTCTCGGTATGATGGCAGAATGTCCCCATCAGAAACGCCGTCGGCGGCCGCCAACGAACCAATGCGCGCAACCGAGAGCGTCTCCGTTGTCCTGAGGCGGCAGGTTCCGCCCCGCGCCGAAGCGCCGCGCTCCTGGCTCGGCGGTCTGCCGATGATGCCTGCGCATGTCGCGTGGCCACGGTCGATCTCGGCCGAGTTTCCCGAGAGGGGCGAGCGCCCCCTGCATTTCATGGCCCAGATCGCGTGCGCCGACCTGCCACCGCAGCTCTGGGGCGGGCTGGGCCCACGTCACGGATGGCTGCTGCTGTTTATCGATCCGAATCAGTACCAGCCCGATGGCCCCGATGCCCTGCGCGTGATGCACATCGAAACGCTCGGGTCCGAGCGCGCCGCGCCGGCCGATCTCGGCCCTGTAGACGATGGCGAGCATCGCGGGTCGGACGACTACGAATATTGCCGCTCACCGGCCGACATACCGTCGACCTGGCGGCGTTGGCCGGTAGATCTGGTTGCTGTCGCCGACGAAGCGCTCGAGGAAGAGGACGACCCAACGCGCGACACCCCCTCGGACCTGGA
>CAYNOF010001178.1:0-2896 GCA_964398335.1 uncultured Rhizobiaceae bacterium | reverse complement strand
GGCGTGTCGGCCGGCGCGCGATCCGCGCTCGAATTGGCGATCCGCCATCAGCAGCGCGTCGCCGCCCTGATCCTGGTCGTGCCTGGCACCTACGCACCGACTTCTCCGGTGAACATCGAAGGCAGCCGCGGCAGCAGGCTTGCATTCCGGCTGGTCAATATCGGCGCCGACTTCGCCTGGTGGCTCGCCAGCAAGCTCGCGCCGTCGATGCTGATCCGCTTCATCGGCGTCCCGCCGGAACTGGTCGCCGCCTCGGCCAGGGCCGAGCGGGATCGCGTGATGGACATCGTCAATGCGATCGAGCCGCTGTCGCTGCGCTTTGCCGGCATCAACCTCGACAGCATCCCGGCTCTGCGCCCTCTGCCGCTGGAACGCGTCACCGCGCCGACGCTGGTGATCTCCGCGCGCGACGACCTCTTCAATACACTGCCGGCCGCCCAGTTCGCCGCGCAGCAGGTTCCGGGGGCATCGCTGCGTGTCTTCGACAGCGGCGGACATCTGCTGGTGGGGCGCGGCCAGGAGGTCCGCGAGGCGATCCGCGCCTTTCTCGCGCGCGTCCGCTCAGGCGAAATGGCAGGCGGCGTGGTGGCCGCTGCCGACGGTGCGCAGCAGCGGGGCCTCTGACACGCAGCGGTCCTGCTTCATCGGGCAGCGCGGATGGAAGTGGCAGCCGGGCGGCGGGTTGAGCGCGCTGGCGATCTCGCCGCGCGCCTTCTGTGCCTGCAGCGAGGCCGGCAGGAACGGATCGGGGATCGAGGCGATCAGCGCGCGCGTGTAGGGATGGCGCGGGTTCTCGAAGATCTCCTGCCACGGACCGGTCTCGACCAGGCGGCCGAGATACATGACGGCGACGCGATCGCTCATGTGCTCGACCACGCCGAGGTCGTGGCTGATCATGATGTAGCTCAGGCCGAGCTGGTCCTTGAGGTCGAGCAGCAGGTTGATGATCTGGGCGCGGATCGAGACGTCGAGCGCCGAGACCGGCTCGTCGCAGATCACCAGCCGCGGCCCGAGGATCAGCGCGCGGGCGATGCCGATGCGCTGGCGCTGGCCGCCGGAGAATTCGTGCGGGTAGCGGCTGGCGTGCTCGGGCCGCAGGCCGACCTTGGCCAGCATGTCGGCGACGCGATGCTCGATTTCGGTCCTGTTGCCGATGCCGTGCAGGCGCAGCGGGTCGGCGAGCGTGCGATGCACGGTCTGCCGCGGGTTGAGCGAGGCGTAGGGGTCCTGGAAGACCATCTGCACCGTGCGCGCCATCGCCTCGCGGTCGGGCTTGTGGCTCGTGCCGATCTCCTGGCCGCCGACATTGATGCGCCCGCTGGTCGGCGCGACGAGGCCCATGACCGCCAGCGCCAGCGTGGACTTGCCGCAGCCGGACTCGCCCACCAGGCCCAGGCACTCGCCCGGCTTCACGTCGAGCGTCACGCCGTCGACCGCGCGCAGGGTGCGGCTGCCGATGCCGAGCCCGAGCTTGCCGCCGACCTGGTAGTGCACGGCGAGGTCGTCGACCGACAGCAGCGTCTTGCCCATGACGTCAGGCATGATGGCACCGCACGAGGCCGGTGCCGCCGTCGAGCACCGTCGTCGCCGGATCCTCGACGGTGCACACGTCGGTGCGCGACGCGCAGCGCGGATTGAAGCGGCAACCCCTGGGGAAGGCCGACACCGCCGGCACGACGCCGCTGATCTCGTTGAGGCGCTGGCGGCCCTGCCTGGAGCGCGCGCCCAGCCGCGGCAGCGAGGCCAGCAGGCCCTGCGTATAGGGATGGCGCGGGTCCTTGAAGATTGCGGCGGAGGCGCGCTGTTCCACGATGCGTCCCGCATACATTACCGCGACGCGGCGGCAGACCTGGGCGACAAGGCCCAGGTCGTGGCTGATCATCAGGATCGCCGTGC
The DNA here is from genome assembly GCA_964398335.1 of uncultured Rhizobiaceae bacterium. Lineage (GTDB taxonomy): Bacteria > Pseudomonadota > Alphaproteobacteria > Reyranellales > Reyranellaceae > JAFAZJ01. The sequence goes on along the minus strand of CAYNOF010001178.1, from coordinate 1,000 downwards.
CCTTGGCGGCGCAGAGCTCGCGCATCAGGTCGACGATCTCGGCCTGCACGGTGACGTCGAGCGCCGTGGTCGGCTCGTCGGCGATCAGCATGTCGGGCGAGCAGGCGAGCGCGATGGCGATCATCACGCGCTGGCGCATGCCGCCGGAGAGCTGGTGCGGGAAGTCGTGCACGCGCCGCTCGGGCGAGGGCACGCGCACCTGGCGCAGCGATTCGACGGCGCGGTCGGTGGCGTCCTTCCAGCCCATGCCCATGTGCAGCACGAACATCTCGGCGATCTGGCGTCCCACCGGCGAGAGCGGATTGAGCGCCGTCATCGGTTCCTGGAAGATCATGCCGATGCGCCGGCCGCGCAGGCTGCGCATCTCGGCCGCCGAGGCGTTGTGGATCGGCTGGCCGTCGAGCACGATCGTGCCGCCGCCCAGCGACAGCGGCTGGCGCAAGAGGCCCATGATGCTGAGCGCGGTGATGCTCTTGCCGCAGCCCGACTCGCCCACCAGCCCGAAGGTTTCGCCGCGCGCGATCGAGAAGCTCACGCCCTCGACCGCGGCGTGGCGCTCCTTGCCGCTGCCGATGTCGATGCGCAGCCCGGCGACCGCGAGGAGGGGGGCGTCGCTCACGCGCGACGCTCCTGCGACTGCGGGTCGAGGATGTCGCGCAGGCCGTCGCCCAGCAGGTTCAGGCCCAGCACCGTGAGGAAGATCGCCAGGCCGGGGAATACCGACAGCCAGGGCGCGGTGGTGATCTGGTCGCGCGCTTCCGACAGCATGCTGCCCCAGCTCGGATAGGGCGGGCGGATGCCCAGGCCGAGGAACGACAGCGCCGCCTCGGCGAGGATCGAGCCGCCCATGCCCAGCGTGGCGATCACGATCAGCGGGCCCAGCATGTTGGGCAGCAGCTGGGTGAACATGATGCGCAGATCGCCGTAGCCGAGGATGCGCGCGGCCTGCACGTAGCCCTGCGATTTCAGCGACAGCACCTGGGCGCGCGCGATGCGGCAG
>CAYNOF010001177.1:0-1102 GCA_964398335.1 uncultured Rhizobiaceae bacterium | reverse complement strand
GGACCCGGTGCTGCGCGCACGCTTCGCCGGCCTGCCCGAGCACGTGATCAACTACTTCTTCTTCGTCGCCGAGGACGTGCGCGAGATCATGGCCTCGCTCGGCGTGCGCACGATGAAGGAGCTGATCGGGCGCTCCGACCTGATCGACATGACCCGCGCGGTCGACCACTGGAAGGCGCACGGCGTCGTTCTGACCCGGCTGCTCTACCGGCCGAAGGTCGACGCGAGCGTCGCCGTCTCCAACACCGAGCGGCAGGATCACGGCCTCGACAAGGCGCTCGATCACCAGCTGATCGAGGCGGCGCAGCCGGCGCTGGAGAATCGCGAGCCGGTGCAGATCGAGCGGCCGGTGCGCAACGTCAACCGCACCGTGGGCGCCATGCTCTCGGGCGAGATCGCCAAGCGCTACGGCCACGCCGGCCTGCCTGAAGGCAGCATCTCCGTGAAGCTCACCGGCACCGCCGGCCAGAGCTTCGGCGCCTTCCTGGCGCGCGGCGTGGCGCTGGAGCTGACGGGCGACGGCAACGACTATGTCGGCAAGGGCCTGTCGGGCGGCCGCATCGTGGTGAAGCCGCCGGCCAGCGCACCGCGCACGCCGACCGAGAACATCATCGTCGGCAACACCGTGCTCTACGGCGCCATCGCCGGCGAGGCCTACTTTCAGGGTGTCGCGGGCGAGCGCTTCTCGGTGCGCAACTCGGGCGCGGTCTGCGTCGTCGAAGGCACCGGCGATCACGGCTGCGAGTACATGACCGGCGGCGTGGTGGCCGTGCTGGGCGACACCGGGCGCAACTTCGCGGCCGGCATGTCGGGCGGCGTGGCTTACGTCTACGACCCGTCGAACCGCTTCAAGTCGCTGTGCAACATGGCGATGGTCGAGCTCGAGCCGGTGACGGCGGGCGACGGCGGCATCGACGCCGAGGAGGCCGATCGTCCGCGCCAGCGCTCGGTCAGCGCCTACGACAACGGCATGGGCGACATGCTGCGCTTCGACGCCGAGCGGCTGCGCATCCTGGTCGAACGGCACCAACTGCACACCGGCTCGGAGCGCGCCAGCCAGATCCTGGAAAACTGGGACGAGGCGCTGAAGTCGTTCGTCAAG
>CAYNOF010001176.1:0-5637 GCA_964398335.1 uncultured Rhizobiaceae bacterium | reverse complement strand
CCTGTGATTCCAGCGACTTGAAGAGCGCCTAACCGAGCCGCATCAGGCGCTCGCCGTTGCGCCGCAGCCAGGCGCGGCTGGCGGCCACGTCGCCGTCGGCGAGCCGCTCCGTGAGTGCCCAGAATTGCGGACCGTGGTTGGCGTGCACGAGATGCGCCACCTCGTGCGCCACGACATAGTCGACGATCTCGGGCGGCGCGAAGGCGAGCCGCGACGAGAAGCTCAGCCGGCCGCCGCGCGTGCAGCTGCCCCATTGCGTGGCCGTGTCACGCACCGTGATGCGCGTGACCACGCGGCCGATGCTCGCCGCCTTGGCATGCGCCAGGGGAGAGATCCGCACACGCAGCTCGCCGACCAGCCAGTCGTGCAGGCGGCGCGGAAGGTGCTCGGCGTGCCCGGCGACATGCAGCGCGCCTTCCTCGAGCCACACCGTGCCGCGGCGATCGGGCCGGTGGCGCACGACATGGGGTTTGCCGAACAGGGGAATCTCCGCTCCGTCGGCGAAGGGCACGGCCGGCGATTGCCTGAGCGTGCGGCTATGGATCCACGCCGCCTGCGCGTGGGCGAAACCCAGCGCCTTGTCGCGTGCCATGCGCGGCGGTGCCACCAGCCGCACGCGGCCGTTGCGCTGATCGATGCGCAGCGACACGCGCCGTGCCTTGGCGCTGCGTTCGAATATCACGACCAGCGGCACGCCGGCATGGTCGATGGTGATCGCTTCCGGTGGCGGCAACGCCGGCTTCGGCTTCGCCGCGACAGGCGCACGTCGTTTCGGCCGGGCCGTGCCCGGCAGCAGATCGCGCAGCGAGTCGAACAGGGACATCGGGCGGCTTGCTCGAGGGGAACGATGAACGCTTGGTTGTCTTGTTCGTTGCACCCTGCCACATCTGGATTGTGCGAGACAATGTCATCATGGCGCGCGCGCAACGGCGGGCGCTAGTGTCGCGGCCATGACTCTCGACATCGATCGCCTGCGCGCCGAGACGCCGGGCTGCGCCCATGTGCTGCATCTCAACAACGCAGGCTCGGCGCTGCCGACCAGACGCACGCTCGACGCCACGCTCGATCACCTCAAGCTCGAGGCCGAGATCGGCGGCTACGAGGCGGCCGATCGCGAGCGCGCGCGGCTCGATGCGTTCTATCCGTCGATCGCGAAACTGATCGGCGCACAGGAGGACGAGATCGCCTTCATCGAGAACGCCACGCGCGCCTGGGATCTCGCGTTCTACAGCCTGGCGGAGAGCTACAAGCCGGGCGAGCGCATCCTGACCTGCGTCAGCGAGTATTCGAGCAACTACATCTCCTATCTGCAGGTGGCGAAGAAGACCGGTGTCGAGATCGTGCCGGTGCCCGACGACAACATGGGCCAGATCGATGTCGGTGCCCTTGCCGGCATGATCGACAAGCGCGTGCGGCTGATCGCGATCAGCCACGTGCCGACCCAAGGTGGCCTCGTGCAACCCGCCGAGGCGGTGGGCAAGGTCGCGCGCCAGGCCGGCGTGCCCTATCTGCTCGACGCCTGCCAGTCGGTCGGCCAGATGCCGATCGATGTCGAGGCGCTGGGTTGCGATTTCCTTTCCGCCACGGGCCGCAAGTACATGCGCGGGCCGCGCGGCACCGGCTTCCTCTACGCGCGCCGCTCGGCCTACGAGACGATGGAGCCGATCTTCCTCGACAACCACGCGGCGCGCTGGACGGCGGCCAGGGAATACAAGGTCGTGCCCGACGCCAAGCGCTTCGAGAACTGGGAGCGCTACTTCGCCGGCGTGCTCGGGCTGGCATCGGCGGCCGATCAGTGCGTCGAGTGGGGCATGGATGCGGTCTGGGCGCGCATCAAGCGGCTGGCGGACGGCCTGCGCGCGCGGCTGTCGACCCTGAAGGGCGTCCATCTCGCCGATCTCGGCGCGCTGAAGGGCGGCATCGTCACCTTCGCGGTCGACGGCGTGGAGCACGCCGACATCAAGGCCAGGCTCAGGGCGCAGAAGATCAACTGCTCGGTCTCGACCCGCTTCTCCTCGCGTCTCGATCTGGAAGGACGCGGCCTGAAGGACGTCGTGCGCGCCTCGGTGCACATCTACAACACCGAGGCCGAGCTCGACCGTTTCGTCGAGGCGCTGGACGCGGCGCGACGTTGACGCCTTTGCATCGTCAGGCGGGGTCCGCTAAACCCCCGGCCGATGATCCTGTTTCCCGCCATCGACCTGAAGGACGGCCAGTGCGTGCGCCTGCTGCGCGGCGACATGGCGGCCGCCACCGTGTTCAACAGCGACCCCGCCGACCAGGCCAAGCGCTTCGTCCAGGCCGGCTGCGAGTGGCTGCACCTGGTCGACCTCAACGGCGCGGTCGAAGGCCGGCCGATCAACAAGGCGGCTGTCGTGTCGATCCTCGAGGCGGTCGGCGAGGTGCCGGTGCAGCTCGGCGGCGGCATCCGCGACCTGAAGACCATCTCGCTGTGGCTCGAGGCCGGCGTGCGCCGCGTGATCCTCGGTACCGTGGCGGTCAACGACCCGTCGATGGTGCGGGACGCCTGCAAGCAGTGGCCGGGCCGCGTCGCCGTCGGCATCGACGCGCGCGAGGGGCTGGTGGCGGTCGATGGCTGGACCAAGCAGTCGCAGGTCAAGGCGCTCGACCTGGCGCTGAAGTTCGAGGATGCCGGCGTCGCGGCGCTGATCTACACCGACATCAATCGCGACGGCGCCATGGGCGGCGTCAATGTCGACCAGACGGTGAACCTCGCCTTCCACCTGACGACGCCGGTGATCGCCTCGGGGGGCGTCTCCTCGCTCGATGATCTGCGCGAGCTCAAGCGGCACGAGGATTCGGGCATCGTCGGCGTCGTTGCCGGACGCTCGCTGTACGATGGCCGCATCGCGCTCAGCGAAGCGCTGAAACTGCTGAAGGGCTAGGCGCGATGCTGAAGGTGCGCATCATCCCCTGTCTCGACGTGGATCGCGGCCGCGTGGTCAAGGGCGTGAACTTCGTCAACCTGGTCGATGCCGGCGATCCGGTCGAGCAGGCGGCCGTCTACGACGCCGCCGGCGCCGACGAGCTCACCTTCCTCGACATCACCGCCAGCCACGAGAACCGCGACACGATCTACGACGTGGTCGGCCGCACGGCGGAGCGCTGCTTCATGCCGCTGACCGTGGGCGGCGGCGTGCGCAGCAACGACAATATCCGGCGTCTGCTGCTGGCCGGCGCCGACAAGGTGTCGATCAACTCCGCCGCCGTGTCGCGGCCGGAATTCGTCAGCGAGGCGGCCGAGAAGTTCGGCGACCAGTGCATCGTCGTGTCGATCGACGCCAAGCAGGTCGGCCCGGCCAAATGGGAGGTCTTCACCCACGGCGGCCGCCAGGGCACCGGCCTCGACGCCGTCGAGTGGGCCAAGCGCATGGCGCAAAGCGGCGCCGGCGAGATCCTGCTGACGGCGATGGATCGCGATGGCACCAAGTCGGGCTTCGACCTCGGGCTGACACGCGCGGTCAGCGACGCGGTGCCGGTGCCTGTCGTGGCCTCCGGCGGCGTGGGCACGCTCGATCATCTGGTCGAGGGCGTCACCAAGGGCGGCGCCAGCGCCGTGCTGGCCGCCTCGATCTTCCACTTCGGCCTCTTCTCGATCGCCCAGGCCAAGGAACACTTGGCAAGGTGTGGCGTTCCCGTTCGACAAAGTGTAAAATCACTGTAATATTGCGGTGTTGCAATACGAAACAAACAACTGACGCAAATGTCGGTGTCTATCCCTCTACTGGACCCCGAGAATGGCGAAAGGTAAGGGCAGCAAGAAAAAGGCTGCCAAGACAAAGAAGGCGCAGGCGCGACGACTTGCCGAACATGGCGAGCCGGTCATGCATATGCTCGATCGTTTGTACGCCACCATCGAAAGTCGCCGCGGCGCCGATCCGTCGACCTCCTATACCGCCAAGCTGATGGCGCGCGGTCGCGACAAGCTCGCCCAGAAACTCGGCGAGGAAGCCACCGAGGCGGTGATCGAGGCGATCAAGGGAGACCGGCAGAAGCTCGTCGCCGAGAGCGCCGACCTGCTCTACCACCTGCTGGCGCTGTGGGCGACGCTGGAGATCGCGCCGGACCAGGTGTGGGACGAACTGGCGCGCCGCGAGGGCATCTCGGGCGTTGCCGAAAAGGCCGCGCGCGACGCCGGCTGATCTGGCATGCGCGGCCGGTTCGGCGTAAGCCAGCGGCGATGAAGCACCTGCCCGCGGCGATCCTCTTCGATCTCGACGACACGATCATCCGCGCCTACGCCAACCCGGTCGAGGCCTGGGGACGCCTGCTGTCGGGCTATCGCGAAACCCTGGAAGGCGGGCTGCCGGGTGCCGATGTCGAGGCCGTGCGCGACGCCATCCTCGCCTCGGCCAAGGCCTTCTGGCAGGACCCGGTCGAGGCGGCGCGCTGGCGTCTCGACATCGCCGGCGCGCGGCGGCTGGTGGTACAGGGCGGCTTCGCGCGGCTCAGCCATCGCGACGACGATCTGGCCGCCGAGATCGCCGACGCCTTCACGGCGATGCGCCAGGCCGAGTACGCGCTGTACCCCGACGCGCACGACACCCTGGCGAGCCTGCGCCGCGCCGGCGTGAAGCTGGCGCTGGTGACCAACGGGCGCGGCGAGATCCAGCGCGCCAAGATCGAGCGCTTCGACCTCGCGCGGCACTTCGACCACATCCAGATCGAGGGCGAGTTCGGCCTCGGCAAGCCGGAGCCCGACGTCTATCGCCACGCGCTCGAGCGGCTCGGCTGCGATGCCTGCGACGCCTGGATGGTCGGCGACAACTACGAATGGGAGGTCGAGGCGCCGCAGAAGCTCGGCCTCGCCGGCATCTGGTACGACCCGTTCGAGGCCGGCATCCCGGCCCATGCGACGGCCCGGCCGACGCGCATCATCCGGCGGCTGGGCGAGCTGCTGGAGTAACGGCGTTCTTGCGGGCGACGGGCTTCCGGCTGCCCGCGATCCCACGGCCGGCGCGAACTTGGCAGTTTGTTCGTCGCCGCCCCTCGGGCGGCGAAAATCCGTTCGCGACCGCCTTCAACTTTGGAAATCGCATGCATTGATGCCGCGCGCCGACGGAGGCATCTGAATGGACATCGCGATGCCGTGCGTCGCATGAGGCGAGCGGAGGTCGACATGGCCATGTATCGGGACGGAAACCACGTCTGGCAGAGCGGGTGCGACGTCTTCGAGGACGAGCACCTGCCCGGCACGGTCGCGCTCTGGACGGGCATATACGCCTGCCGGGGATGCAACCAGGAGGTCGCCTCGAACGAAGGCGAGCTGCTGCCTACCCCCGACCACCATCACCATGCCTCGCCGGAGGCCATCCGATGGAAGCTGATCGTGTATGCCGATCAGCGGCCGAAGTAGGATCGGGAGGCAATTGCGGAAGATCAGGCCTTCGCCCGGTCCTTCGGCAGCTTGTCGGTCGTCCTGAGCATCAGCCGCTCGACCCGGCCGCCTTCGACCAGGTGCGTCTGCAGTACCTCGTCGACGTCTGCCTGGGTCGCTACCGAGTACCAGACGCCCTCGGGATAGATCACCACCGTCGGTCCCAGCTCGCAGCGATCGAGGCAGCCCGCATTGTTGATGCGCACCTTCTTCAGCCCGAGCTCGCGCGCCCGGCTCTT
>CAYNOF010001175.1:0-9757 GCA_964398335.1 uncultured Rhizobiaceae bacterium | reverse complement strand
GAGATCGACGCCGCCACTGTCGTTGTTGCGCAGATGGGCGCCGAGCCGTTCCTCAAGGCGCTCGACGACAGCGATGGCGTCGACCTGATCGTCGGCGGCCGCGCCTACGATCCCGCACCCACCGCAGCCATGGCGATTCGCGCCGGCTTCGATCCGGCGCTCGCCTGGCACATGGGCAAGATCATGGAATGCGGCGCGCTGTGCGCCGAGCCAGTCGGCCGCAACGTCATGGGCTATCTCAGGCATGACCATTTCGAGATCGAGCCGCTCAATCCCGAGGAGCGCTGCACGACGGCCTCGGTGGCGGCGCATACGCTGTACGAGAAATCGCATCCCTTCCTGCTGCCAGGACCGGGTGGCACGCTCGACCTCTCTCAGTGCAAGTATGAGCAGGTGACCGATCGGCGCGTGCGCGTGTCGGGCAGCCGCTTCATTCCGGCCAACGCCTACACGGTGAAGCTGGAAGGCGCGAAGACCTCCGGCTACCGCAGCATCTTCATCGCCGGCGCACGCGATCCGATCTTCATTGCCCAGATCGACGGCCTGCTGGAGAAGGTGTTCGCGGTGACCCGCGCCTACTTCTCGGACGTTCCGCCCGAGACCTACCGCATCATCCCCCATCTCTACGGCAAGAACGGCGTGATGGGCGATCTCGAGCCGGTCACCACGCCGGCCCATGAATTGTGCATCATCGTCGAGGTGGCGGCGGCCACGCAGTCGCTGGCCACGGCGATCTGCGGCAAGGCGCGCACGACGCTGATGCATGCGCCCTACTCCGGCCGCATCGCCACCGCCGGCACCCTCGCCTCGCCGTTCACGCCGCTGGAGATCCCGCTCGGCGAAGCCTGCGAGTTCAACGTCTATCACCTGATGAAGGTCGACAGCCCGACGGCGCTGTTCCCCATCCGCTATGAGGAGATCCGCGCGTGAGCACCGCGACCACGCCGCTGCGCGAGATCGCCAAGGTGATCCGCAGCAAGAACGCCGGCCCGTTCGAGATCACGCTCGATATCGTCTTCAAGACCAAGGAGGACTTCGAGGCGGTACGCAAGAGCGGCGTGATCACCAAGGAGCTCGTCTCGCAGCTCTACAACGTGCCGACTCAGAACATCATCACTTTCGGTTTCTTCGACCTGATCAATGCCGTGAAGATCACCCTGCCGCGCGCGCGCGTGCAGGGTGGCGTCGGTGAAACCGACATGCACGCCGCGCAGCAGCACGTGCCGCTGCAGGAGATCCGCGTACCCTGGCCGGTGGTGTCGTGATGCGACGCCGCCTGTTCCTTGCCGCGAGCGCTGCCGCAAGTCTGGTGCGGCCGTCTTTCGCCGACACCTGGCCATCGCGGCCGCTGAAGCTGGTGGCGCCGTTCGCGCCCGGCGGCGGCTCGGACTTCACGTCGCGGCTGATCGCCGAGAAGCTATCGGTCCGTCTCGGCCAGACCATGCTGGTCGACAACAAGCCCGGCGCCGGCGGCAATCTCGGCGCCGAGGCCGCGATCAAGTCGCCGGCCGACGGCTATACCTTCCTGACCATCTCCGGCAGCTACGCGATCAACGCGATCCTGCACAAGCCGTCCTTCGACTCGCTCAACGACATCGTGGCCGTCGGCCAGTTCACCGATGAGCCCGGCGTGCTCGCCGTGCATCCGTCGGTACCGGCGAAGAGCCTGCCCGAGCTTGTGGCGCTGGCGAAACGCGATCCCGGCAAGCTCGCCTACGGCTCGAGCGGTCCCGGCGGCCTGGTGCATCTCAGCACGGAGTTCCTGCTCGACGCCGCCGGCGTCAAGGCGACGCATGTGCCCTATCGCGGCACCGCGCTGGCGCTCAACGACCTGATCGCCGGCAACCTGCAGATGCTGTCCGGCGGCACGACGACGATGCTGCCCTATGTCCGCAACGGCCAGGTCCGCGCCTTGGCGATCACGTCCAGGCAGCGCCTCGCCGTCGCGCCCGATATCGCCACCTATGCCGAGCAGGGTTACGGCAACGCAGGATTCAATCTCTGGCACGGCATGATCGGCCCCAAGGGCATCCCCGACGACGTCGTGCGCCGGCTGAACGGCGAGCTCGATGCCGTCCTGAAGAGCCCGGAAATCTCCGAACGCCTGGCGCGCGACGGCGTGCTCGCGGTCGGCGGCTCGTCGGACGCATTCATGGCCACGATCCGCGCCGAGGTCCAGCGCTGGCAGGTCTTCATCAAACGCACCGGCCTCAAGCTGGATTAGCACCGGCGATCGGTGCGGCGGTAAAGTAGGCGGCTCACCAACGGGGGTCCGCATATGCCGCTCATGCTCGTCCAGGCCAACGCCATCGTCGCCGCGGCTTTCGCCAAGGCGCGCGCAATGAAGATCAAGCCGCTGGCCGTCGTCGTGCTCGACGAGTCGGGTCATGTGAAATCGGCGCAGCGCGAGGACGGCGCCAGCATGTTCCGCATCGATATCGCCACCGGCAAGGCATGGGCGGCGGTCGGGATGGGCGCCTCGAGCCGCACCCTGCTGGGCCGCGCCAAGGAGAACCCGCAATTCTTCGGCGCGCTGGCGGCGACGGCGCAGGGCAAGTTCCTGCCGCAGACCGGCGCGGTGCTGATCAAGGATTCCTCGGGCAACATCCTGGGCGCAGCCGGCGCCTCGGGCGGCACCGGTGATGAGGACGCGGCCGCCTGCATCGCCGGCGTTGAAGCGGCAGGCCTGACGCACGGCTGATGTCCGCCGTCATGGAGCGGTGGCCGGGCGCGTGTACAGTCCGCGGCCTTCCGCGGAGGCCACCATGCCCGGTCGCACTGTCTGCCTGACGCGTCGCGCCGCTCTTGCCGGCGCCGCTTCGCTGCCGTTCGTTTGGGGTGGTGCCCGTGGACAGTCGCCGGCGCTCATTCCCCGGCGCATGCTGTTCGCGCCGCCGGAACGCACGCGCGCCTCGGTCAGTCCCGATGGCACGCGGCTGGTCTGGCTGGCGCCGCACGAGGGCATCGTCAACCTCTGGTTGGCGCCGCTGGATGACCTCGGCAAGGCGCGGCCGCTGACGCGCGTCACTGACCGAGACATCAGCTCGACCTATTGGTGGCTGCCCAGCGGCCGCTTCATCGTCTTCTTCCGCGAGCAGGCGGGGGACGAGAACTGGCAGGCGCATCGCGTCGAGCTGGCGAGCGGCGAGGTCAAGACGCTGACGCCGGGTCCGGGCGTGCGTTCCTTCGTGCACCAGGTATCGCGCGATTTTCCCGACGAGCTGCTGATCGCCCACAACGCGCGCGACAAGCGGTATTTCGACATCTTCCGCTACGACATCGCCAGCGGCGGCGAGAGCCTGGTCTTCCGCAACGACGAGAATTTCTCCGGCCTCTTCACCGACCAGCGCTTCCGCGTGCGCTACGGCCAGCGCAATCCTGACGACGGCAGCGTCGAGGTCTTCGCGCGCGAGGAACAGGGGCCGTGGCGGCCGTTCACGCGCATCGCGCTGGACGACACCATGAACACGCGCATGATCGAGTTCAGCGACGATCAGCGCGAGCTCTACTGGCTCGATTCGCGTGGCCGCGACCGGACCGCGCTGGTCGCCCAGGACCTGGCCGGCGGTGCCGCGCGCGTGCTGGTCGATGATCCGCGCGCCGATATCGTCGAGACCTGGCTCGATCCGGTCACGTCGAAGCCGCTGCTGGCGATGTCCAAGCATCTGCGCGGCCGCGTGCAGGCGGTCGATCCCGCCTACGCCGAGGATCTCGAGCGCGTGGGCAAGGCGATCGAGGGCGATGTCGGCTGGGTCAGTCTGTCGGACGACAAGCGTCACTGGATCACCTACCACGAGCGCGACGGGCAGTCGGCGATCTACACCCACTATGACCGGACGACGAAGACGGCGCAGCCGCTGTTCGAGACGCGCCCCTCGTTCAAGGGCCTGCCGCTGGTGTCGATGCAGCCGCATGTCGTGCGCTCGCGCGATGGGCTGGATCTCGTCTGCTACCTGTCGCGGCCACGTGATGCGGTCGAGGGTCGGCCGGGGCCGATGGTGCTGGTGGTGCATGGCGGGCCGTGGGGCCGCGACGAGTGGGGGCTGAATGCCACGCACCAATGGTTGGCCAATCGTGGCTATGCGGTGCTGAGCGTGAACTTCCGCGGCTCGACCGGCTTCGGCAAGGCGTTCGTCAACGCCGCCAACATGGAATGGGGCCGGCGCATGCACGATGACCTGATCGACGCCGTCGACTGGGCGATCGCGCAGAAGATCGCCGATCCCGCCAAGGTGGCGATCTATGGCGGCAGCTACGGCGGTTATGCCGCGCTCGTCGGCGCGACCTTCACGCCGGAGAAATTCGCCTGCGCCGTCGATATTTTCGGCATTTCCAGCCTGACGACGTTTCTCGACACGATTCCACCCTACTGGCGCCCCTGGCAGACGGTGTGGAAGGCGCGCATGGGCGACTACACCAGCGAGGCCGGGCGCGCGATGTTGCGCGAACGCTCGCCGCTCTATCACGTCGATCGCATCGTCAAGCCGCTGCTGATCGCGCAAGGTGCCAACGACGTGCGCGTGACGCCGTCGGAGTCCGACCAGCTCGTGGCCGAGATGCAGCGGCGCAGGATCCCGGTGAGCTACGTGTACTTCAGCGACGAGGGCCACGGCTTCCGCCGCGTCGAGAATCGCCGCGCCTTCACCGCCGTGGCCGAGGCCTTCCTGGCCAAGCATCTCGGCGGCCGCTTCGAGCCGGTGACGGACGATTTCGTGGGCTCGACCCTGGACTTCCGCGCCGGGCGCGACCTGATCCCGGGCCTGGGCTGAGACGCGCGGATTGACTTCGCGCCGCGACCCGGCGATGGTGTGGCCATGCGCACGCGCGTCCTGCAAGCCAAAGCCAAACCGAGCCCATATCAGGGGACCGGAGGTCTTTGCCTGCGCTGAACGCACGCCGCATCGATGACCACGAGGCCCCGCCGGACCGGACGGGGCCTTCGTTTTTGGTGGTTTCCGCTCCTGAACCGGCCGCAACAGGAGATGAAACCATGGCTGTTACCCGAACTCCCGCCGCCCGAACGCGCTTCAGCGGCGTCTGGCTGCCGCTGATCACGCCCTTCCGCAACGGCGCGCTCGACGAGGCCTCGCTGCGCAAGCTGCTGTGCCACTACGCCGGTCTGCCGGTCGACGGCTTCATCCTCGCCGGCACGACGGGCGAGTCGCTGACGCTCGACGACGACGAACTGCATCGCCTGGTCGAGGTCTCGGCCGCGACGCTTGAGGGCGCCAGGCCGCTGCTGCTGGGCCTCTCCGGCAGCGACTCGCGCAAGATGCTCAAGACGCTCGACAAGGTCGCGTCGTGGCCGGTCGGCGGCTACCTGATCACCTGCCCCTACTACACGCGCCCGTCGCAGGACGGCATGCGCCAGCATTTCGAGGCGCTGTCCGACAGGAGTACCCGGCCGATCCTGATCTACAACATCCCCTATCGCACCGGCGTGAACCTCTCGAACGAGGTGCTGCTTCGCCTGGCCGAGCGGCCCAATATCGTGGGCGTGAAGGATTGCTGCGCCGATGCGATGCAGAGCTTCGAGCTGATCCGCAACAAGCCGGAGGGCTTCTCCGTGCTGACCGGCGAGGATGCGCTGTTCCGCACCATGGTGGCGCAGGGCGCCGATGGCGGCATCCTCGCTGCCGCGCATGTCCAGACCGCGGGCTTCGCGCGCGTGCGCGAACGCCTGCTGGCGGGCGACGCCGCGGGCGCGCTCGACGAGTGGCGCGGCATGATCGAACTCGTGCGCCTGCTCTTCGCCGAGCCGAATCCGGCGGCGATCAAGCACTGGCTGTGGCTCGACGGCCTGATCGCCAGCCCGGAGGTTCGCCTGCCGATGACGGCGGCGACTCCGGCGCTGGCCGCACGCCTCGTGGCCGAGCACGGCCGACGCCAGCAGAAGGCGGCGTAGCTCTTTCCTCCCTCTCCCCCGTGAAATGGGGAGAGGGAGGAAGCCGAATTGTCCCAGGACATCTTCGGCCTCGACAGAAACGTCGCGTGCGCCCGGGATGCTACGGCTCAGCGTCACCCACACGCTCACCGGAGATCCATCATGACCACGCAAGCCGGCAAGATCGCCAGGTACCGCGCGTTGCACGAGAGCGGCACCTTCGTGATCCCGAATCCCTGGGACATCGGCAGCGCACGCTATCTCAAGAGCCTGGGCTTCAAGGCGCTGGCCAGCACCTCGGCCGGCTTCGCCTGGACCATCGGCAAAGCCGACTTCCAGTGGTCGGTGAGCCTCGAGGAGATGCTCGAGCACCTGCGCGTGCTGTCGGCGGCCACCGACCTGCCGGTGAACGCCGATTTCGAATCGGGCTATGCCGACGATCCCGAAGGCGTCGCGGCCAACGTCAAGCGCTGCGTCGAGACCGGCGTGTCGGGCCTGTCAATCGAGGACCACACCGCGCTGAAGGACAAGCCGCTCTACGATCTGCCCGAGGCGGTGGCGCGCATCCGCGCCGCGCGCGCGGCGATCGATGCCACCGGCCTGCCCGTGATGCTCACGGCGCGCAGCGAGGCCTGGCTGGTGCGCCATCCCGAGGCCAAAAGCGAGAGCATCAAGCGGCTGGTGGCCTTCGCCGAGGCCGGCGCTGACGTGCTCTATGCGCCGGGCGTGCGCAGCGCCGAGGATATCGCCGAGCAGGTCAAGGCAGTGGCGCCCAAGCCGGTCAACGTGCTGGTCGGCTGGCAGGGCCTGCCGGTGAAGCAGCTCGCCGATCTCGGCGTGCGGCGCGTCTCCGTCGGTGGCGCGCTGGCGCGGGTCGGCTGGAGCGCGTTCATGGCGGCGGCCGACGAGCTCGCCAAGGACGGCACGTTCAACAGCTTCGCCGGCGGCCGCAACGTCAACGACTTCTTCCGCACCCTGACCTGACGGCCCGCAACGCGATGCGGAAGGCAGGCGGGCGCTTGACCGGCCTGCCCGCCGCCGCTCCCCTATGCGCCAACAACGGCATAGGGAGCGACGACCATGGGCCTGAAGACCGCGGCGCAATACGTCGAGAGCCTGCGCGACGGGCGCGAGACCTACTGGGGCGGCGAGCGCATCGCCGACGTCACCACGCATCCGCGCTTCCGCGTGCCGCTCGACGTCGCCGCCAGCGACTACCGCCACGACACGCCCGAGCGCCGCGCGCGCATGACCTACACCGCCGAGGACGGCAGCCCGGCGCACCGCATCTTCCAGATGCCGCGCAGCGAGGAGGATCTGTGGTCGCGCATCGCCATGATGCGCGAGCTGTCGATCGTCGGCGGCGTGTCGAGCGTCTACATGGCGCTGATGAGCGTGGTCGAGCAGGTGCGCAAGGTGAACCCGCAATACGCCGCCAACATCGAGACCATGTACCGCCACGCGCGCGACAACGATCTGCGCGCCGCCGAGGTGATCACCGACGCCAAGGGCGATCGCAAGCGCCGCGCGCACGAGCAGGACGATCCCGACCTCTATGTGCGCATCGTCGAGCGCCGCAACGACGGCATCGTCGTGCGCGGCGCCAAGCTGCACATCACCGCCGCCTCGCTGATCCACGAGCTGGTGGTAATGCCGACCAAGGGCATGCGCCAGGACGAGACCGACTACGCCGTGTCGTTCTCGATCCCGGTCAACGCCAAGGGCGTGAAGGTGATCAACCGCAGCTTCGCCGCCTCCGAGCTCAACGCTTTCGATTATCCCGCATCGGCGCATCACTCCATGCCCGAGGGCTTCGTCGTCTTCGACGACGTCTTCGTGCCGTGGGAGCGCGTCTTCCTCGCCGGCGAGGTGCCGCTGGCGACGGTGTTCGCCCAGTCGCTGGGTCTGTGGGAGCGCACCGGCGGCGTGGTCGAGGCGGTGAAGATGTCGGAGATCTTCGTCGGCCTGGCCCAGCTCGTCACCGAGCAGCAGGGCAAGGAGCGCGATCCGGTGGCGCAGAACACCATCTCCGAGCTGATCGCCTATGCCGAGACGCTGCGCATGTCGCTCGACTACGCCTGCCGGCACTTCCAGACGACGCCGTCAGGGATGGTCCATCCCAACATCCTCGCGATCAATGTCGCAAAGTATCACTACGCCGCGAACTTCCACGCCGCCGTGCGCGGTCTGCACGACCTCGGCGGCGGGCTCGTTCTCACCTTGCCGCTCGAAGCCGATCTGCGCAGCGGCGCCACCGGCGACCTCTTGCGCAAATATCTGCACACCAAACCGGAGGTCGACGTCGAGACGCGCATGCGGGTCTACAACCTGATTCGCGATCTGACCGCCGATGCCTATGGCGGCTGGCAGCAGGTGGTGGCGCTGCAGGCCGGCGGCGGGCTGAATGCGCAGCGCATCATGATGCACCGCGCCTACGACATGGCGACGGCGCGCGAACGCGCGCTGCTCGCCGCGGGTGCGCGGCCGGCCGCGACGCATTAACATCGGGCATGCTGCCGACCGATCCGGACTATCTCCACGACGTCGCCATCGTTGGCTTCGGGCCGACCGGCGCACTGCTGGCCAACCTGCTGGGTCGCGCCGGCCGCTCGGTGCTGGTGCTCGAGCGCGATGCCGAGGTCCATCCCCTGCCGCGCGCGGTGCATTTCGACGGCGAGGTGATGCGCATCTTCCAGACCGCCGGCCTGGCCGAGGCGGTGCTCGGCGTCGCACGGCCGTCGAGCAAGGGCATGCGCTTCATCAACGCCGAGGGCGAGACCTTGATGGAACGCCGCGGCCTCGAAGGCGTCGGGCCGCAGGGCTGGGTCAACAACTGGTATTTCCATCAGCCGCGGCTCGACACGGCGCTGCGCGACGGCGTTGCCGGCATGCCCAAGGTCACCGTTGCGCTCGGCCACGAGGTGATGCGGATCGACGAGTATGCCGACTATGTGCGCCTGTCGGCCGGTGCGCCGGCGCGTGTGCGCGGCGTGACCCATCAGGCGCGCTATGTCGTCGGCTGCGACGGCGCGCGCTCGCTGCTGCGCCGCCATATGGGAGTGGAGAACGAGGATCTCGGCCTGCACCAGCCCTGGCTGGTGCTCGACCTGCTCGTCGATCCCGCCTCGCCGCGCGCCCAGGCATTGCCCGACCACACCATGCAGCTCTGCGATCCGGCGCAACCGATGACCATCGTCCATGTCGGCGGTCGGCGGCGGCGCTGGGAGATCATGCTGATGCCGGGCGAGGACCCGCTTGTCGCCATCCGGCCCGAGAAGTTCTGGCCGCTGCTGTCGCGCTGGATCAAGCCCGACGATGCCGTGGTCGAGCGCGCGGCGATCTACACCTTCCACGCGACGATCGCGCGGCAGTGGCGCCGCCGGCGCCTGCTGCTGGCCGGCGATGCCTGCCACCAGACGCCGCCCTTCCTCGGTCAGGGCATGTGCGCCGGCCTGCGCGACGCGGCCAATCTGGCGTGGAAGCTCGATGCGGTGCTGCGTCGCGTCGCTCCCGACTCGTTGCTCGATACCTACGGCCGTGAGCGCATCCCGCACGTGCGCGCGTTCATCGAGCTCGCGGTGCACCTGGGCACCGTCATCCAGGCGACCGATCAACGCGGCGCCGCGGAGCGCGACCGGCATTTCCGCGAGCAGGGTGCCGAGATCTTCGATTTCCCGCAGCCGCAACTCGGCCCCGGCGCGCGCCAGGACGCGCCACCACCGGCCGGCGTCGTCTTCCCGCAACCGCGCCTGCCCGACGGCCGTCTGCTCGACGAGGCGATCGGCTGGCGCTTCGCGGTGATCGGCGCAAGCCAAACACTGGGCGGCGTCACGGCGCAGACCCGGCGATCCTGGCATGAGCGCGATGTCGTGG
>CAYNOF010001174.1:0-1149 GCA_964398335.1 uncultured Rhizobiaceae bacterium | reverse complement strand
TATGCGGTGGGCATCATCTTCTTTGCCTACTTCTACGTGTCGATTGTCTTCAATCCCAGCGAAGTGGCCGACAACATGCGTAAGTACGGCGGATTTATTCCGGGAATTCGTCCCGGCAAGCGCACGGCCGACCACATCAATGAGATTCTGACCCGTATCACCTTGGTGGGCGCGCTGTACCTGATCCTGATCTCCTTCATTCCAGAGTGGATGATCGCGGGCATTAAGCTGAACCACCTGCCGGGCGCTCTGGGCGCATGGTTTGAGCACCTGCCGACCTGGGTGACCAACGGTCTGGGTGTGACGTTTTATTTTGGCGGGACCTCGTTGTTGATCGTCGTGGGTGTGGCCATGGACACGGTGAACCAAATTGAGGCGCAGCTCATCATGCGCCACTACGATGGGTTTACCCCCCGCAGCGGGCGTGTCCGGGGCCGTCGTACATGGTCGTAACACGCAGTTAGGCTAGGCCACCCGCCGGACTCATAAGGGAGGCCGGTGGGAACAGAGTTTCGGTAGTAAAGGGGCCAGCTTGATGACGGACGAAACTTCGCGCAACGTAGGACCGATCATCTTGTTGGGCCCTCCCGGCGCCGGGAAGGGGACGCAGTCCAAGCGGATCGTACAGCATTATCAGATTCCGCAGATCTCGACCGGCGATCTTTTGCGGGAAGAAGTGCAGCGCGGCACGGAAGTGGGGAAACAAGTGGGCTCCCTGCTGGCGGCCGGACGGTTGGCGCCGGATGATCTGGTCAACCGCATGGTGGCGGAGCGGATCCGCCGCGCCGATTGTGCACGCGGTTATATTTTGGATGGATTTCCCCGTACCCCGGCCCAGGCCGGGTGGCTGGATGAGTATCTGAAGCAGCCGTTCTTTGATAACCTGCGCCAGGGCAAGCATTTGCCGATTGTGATCCGCATGGACGTGGACTATAATCAGCTATTGCATCGGCTCACCGGACGTAGAACTTGTCCCGCCTGTGGACGGATTTACAACGTCTATCTTCAGCCGCCACGCGTCGCCGGCATTTGCGATGTCGATGGCTCCAAGCTGGAAATCCGTAGTGACGATCGCGAAGAAGTGATTCAGGACCGGCTGGCCGCTTATGAGCGCCAGACCCGTCCCGTTGCGGAGTATTACCAGGGCCA
>CAYNOF010001173.1:0-13671 GCA_964398335.1 uncultured Rhizobiaceae bacterium | reverse complement strand
CGCCGTAGACCATGTAGTAGTTCCTGAGCGCGCCCGAATCCTTCATCGCTATCGCCTTCAGCGAGGCGAAATGGTCGACGACCTCGATGCCCAGCCGCTCGGCGCAGGCCATGACCTGGCGCGCATCCTCGGGCGGCCGGTCGTTCATCATCACCACCGGCGCGTAGTACTGCATGAAGAGCAGCGTACGGATCTTCTGCTGGTCGAGCGTCTTCTTCAGCCGCTCCAGCAGCAGGCAGGTGACCTGCACCGGGTCGTTGTCGGCCTTGATGTACTCGGGCTTGCCGCTGCCGTACCAGTAGTTCGGCGCCAGCCGCGCGAGCAGATAGTCGGCCATGACCGAGTTGGCGAGATCGTCGCGAACGGCCAGCGCCAGGCGCGACCAGAGCGTCCTGTCGACGGCGGCCTCGACCGGCGCCGGCGGGTGATACTGCAGCTCGCCGCCGTGCGTGGTGAACCACGGCTTGGGCGCGCCGAAATGCGTGTGGCCGGTGCGGTAGATGTCGAACTGCAGGAAGCCGATGATCAGGGTATGCGGCTTCACGATCGGCAGGAGCTGCTCGATGCGCAGGATGATCTGGTCGGTGCCGTAGCCGCCGACGCCGCCGTTGATCACCGGTATGCCGCTCTTCAGCTCCAGATAGGCCGGCCAGCTGTCGTCGTCGTCGACTTCCCATCCCTCGGTGAAGGAATCGCCGACCGCCAGGATGTGCCCGGTGCGCAGCGTGGTCTCCTCGCCGTTGCGCCGGATGCCGTAATCGAGCGTGGAGTGCCTGTCGTCCTTGAAATTGGATTTCAGCGTCCAGCCGAGCAGCGGATCGAGATCGCCGCGCTCGCCCAGGCGATTGAGCACCACGCGCTCCCAGCGCCAGTCGCGCAGCGCCAGCAGCGGCAGGCCGAAGGCGACGCGGAAGCCCGCTTCCATGACGAGGAGCGTGAACAGCAGCGATGCGGCCAGGACCCCGGCATTGACCAGGCGGGACGAACGGCTTGCCATATCCCGCGAACTGCTCCGGGCGCGTTGAACGTCTGGATGGATCGCTTGTCTATATACGACGGGAGGCCGTACACTCGCAAATAAGCTGTGCGGTGAGGAAACCATCTGCAACCTAATGGTCACGGACCGCCGCCGGCAACGCATCGACGCGTTGAGCGTTCGCCGGGAACTCCCTGATTGAGCGCCCCATCCATCCTGCGCCGCCTCAACATCCTCGGTGCCATCGCCCTGCTGGCCCACGTCTCGATGAGCCTGCTCTCGTGGCTCCAGGCGTCGACGCTGTGGGGCGGCGAAACGGCACCGCGGGCGCAGGCGTTCTTCAAGACGCTCGCCGCCTCGCTGCCCTGGGTTCCGTTCCGCACGATCATCGACGACAACACCGCGGCGGTGCTCTCCCACCTGGTGCCGCTGGCGATCGCCAGCGCCGCCGCCGTCGCGATGCTGGTCCTGATCGAGCGCACGCGATCCGCCGTCGACGAATCCTGGCTGCGCGCGGTGAAGCGCTGGGCGTTCCTCTTCGCCGCCGTGTCGCTGCCGGCGTTCCCGGTCTTCACGCAGGATTTCTGGCTGTCGGCCGCGTGGGGCCGGATGATCGTCGACGGCGTCAATCCCTACCATGTCGATCTCATGGCGGCGGCGGCGCAGGGCCTGCCGCTCGATCATTTCCCCATGAAGATGCCCTATGGGCCGCTGTGGGGGATCGTCAGCGCCCTGGTCGCGGCGATCGCCGGCGGCAACGCGATCGTGACGGGCGTGCTGTTCAAGCTCGTGCTGGCGGCCACGTGGTTCGCCGGCCTCGTGCTCGTCGATCGCATCCTGCAGCCGGCGGGCGCCGCGTCGCGCTGCACCGGGCTGGTGATGGTGGGCTGGCTTCCGGCCGGCGTCACGCAATCGCTCGCCGAGGGCCACAACGACATCGCGATGATCGCCCTGCTGCTGCTGTGGTGGCACCTGGTGCGCAGCGGCGCGGGCGGCGGATACCGCGCGCCGCTGGCGCTCGCCGCCTCGACGCTGTGCAAGTACGTCAGCGCGCCGCTCCTCGTGCTCGATGCGCTCCTCGCCCTGCTCGTCGCACGCCAGCCGGTGCCGCGCTATGCCCTGCGGATGCTGCCGGCGCTCGCGCTGATGCTGCTGGTCGTCGGCGCGTTCTTCCGCTCGGGCGCGTTCTTCGACGGCGTGCGCCTGATCAGCTCCTGGCAGTTCCTGAACATGCGCCACGCCTTCACCGCGCTGGGGACCGTCATTCCCCTGCCCTTCGAGCTGCTGACCTTGCCGGCGCAGGCGGCGTTCGCCCTGATCGCGATTCACGGCGTCGTGCGCGCGGTGCGCCATCCCTCGGCCGAGACGCAGACCAAGGCGCTCATATCGGTGATGGCGTTCATGGCGTTTGCCGCCAGCCCGCATCTGTGGCCGTGGTACCTGATCTGGGTGCTGCCGCCCGCGGCCTTTCTGCCGGGCTGGTGGCTGTCGCGCTTCGTCACCGGCATGGCGTTGACCGCGCCTTTCGTCATCGCCTTCTGGTGGGTCGACGCGCTGCAGGATCGCAAGGATTTCGCGGCGCTGATGATGTACGGCATCGCGACGCTGTGGACGATCGGCTCACGCTGGCTGCAGCCGGGCGCCGTGCCGGCGGGCCGCACGAACGTCGGTGCCCTGGCGCTGCCGGCGTCCGACCGTGCCGATGACTGAAGCCGCGCGCGACGCGCTGGTGCGCGACCGCCGGGTGGGGCTCGGCTGGGCGGCCGCGCTCGTCGTCGGCGGATCGGCACACGCGATCCTGTGGCTGATCTCCGAACCCGACTTCCTGTTCAGCGATTTCTACAAGGCCTACTTCCCCGTCGCGAAGTATCTGTGGCTGCAGGGCCCGTCGCAGCCATGGCCCTCGCTCGAGGTCGGCGTCGGCGGCTACGTCAACCTGCCGGTCGTGGGCTGGCTGTTCGCGCCGCTGGTGGCGTTCGGCGAGCACGGCTCGAGCTGGGTCTATCTGGCGATCGGCGCGCCGCTCACCTGCCTCGCGTGGTACCTGCTCGAGCGCGCATTCGCCGCCGGGCCGATCCTGCTGCTGCTGTTCCTGGTCAACGGACCGATGGTCAACAGCCTGCGCGAGGGCAACAGCACCCATGTCATCCTGCTGCTCCTGGTGCTCGGCCTGCTGCTGTGGCGCGCCGGGCGCGGGTTCGCAGCCGGCGCCCTTTTTGCGCTGTGCGCCGTCATCAAGCTGCCGCTGCTGTTGCTGGGCGTCTACTTCGCCGCGCGCGGCAACTGGCGCATCATCGCCGGCGGTGCGGCAACGCTGGTCGCCGTCCTTGCGCTGTCGGTGCTCGTGCACGGCGTGCAGACGAACCTCGCCTGGTACCGCGACAGCGTCGCGCCGTTCCTCGGCAACGCCATGGCTGCGTTCAACGTGCAGTCGATCGACGGCTTCCTGATGCGACTGCCGACCGGCTCGGCGAGCCTCCACGACTGGACATCGCACCGTCCGGCCCTGTTCCATCGCATCGCGCGCTCCGTCACGGTGGGGCTGCTGCTCGGCGGCACCTGCTGGCTGATGTGGCGGGCCGGCAAACGCACGGACCGCCGCGACAGCGTGGAACTCTGCCTGGTCCTGGCGCTGGCGCTCGTCATCAGCCCGATCAGCTGGTCGCACTACTACCTGCTGATGCTGCTGCCTGCTGCCTTGTGCCTGGGCGGCCAGACCATCGATGCGTCGTACCCTGTGGAGCGCAAGGTCTTCTGGATCGGTTTCGCGCTGACGTCCCTGCCGGTCGTCCCGCCGCCGCTTCCCGGCACCTGGCTGGGCGACCTGGCCGGCCGCACGATCGTCTCCTTCTGGCTGTTCGGCGGATTGCTGATCTTCGCCGCCCATGCCCGCTGTCTGTGGAAGCTCGGCCGGTGAGCCGATCCGCGGCGACGGCCCGCCTCGCGGTGCTGCTGGTCGTCATGCTGGGCCTGGGCGCATTGGCCGCGTCGTTGGCGCCAAAGGACCTGCGCGAGACGGTCCTCGACCATTCGCGCGATGTGATCCTGGGCCACGGCGGCGACGATTCGTGGGGCGTGATGCACATCGCGCTGGAGCGCTTCCGCGCCGCGCCGGACACGCTGCTGTACACGGAGGTCTTCTTCCTGGAGAAGCAGCGCTTCCAGTATCCGCCCTCCTCGCTGTTCGCGCTGAAGGCGCTGCGGCTCGCCGGGCCCGAACGTGTGCGCATCGCCGAAGGCAGTGAGTTCGGCATCTGGCCGCCGATCAACGAGATCCTCGGCTGGATCTTCATCGCACTGACCGCCGTGGCCTCGGCGGCGCTGCTGGAGGCTGCGCTGCGCAGCCCGCCGGGCCTGCGTACAGCCCTGCGCATGATCCTCGTGGCGGCGATCACGATCACCTGTTACCCGATCGTCAAGGCGTTCACGCTGGGCCAGATCCAGGTCTGGATCAACGCGCTGTTCGCGATCGTGCTTCTGGCGTGGATGCACGACCGGCGCGCGCTGGCCGGCCTGCTGATCGGCCTCGTCTGCCTGATCAAGCCGCACTACGGCCTGCTGCTGCTGTGGGCGCTGTTCCGTCGGGAATGGCGGTTCCTGATCGCCGCGACGCTGACGGTGGCGGCCGGTGCGGTGGCCGCGCTGGCGGTCTTCGGCTGGCACAACCATGTCGACTACCTGCGCGTGCTGCAATTCCTGTCGCAGCGCGGCGAAGCCTACTATCCCAACCAGTCGGTCAATGGCCTGCTGAACCGGCTGATGGGCATCGGCGATCCGGGTGCCTATGTCATCCTCGACATTCCGCCGGGCAAGTTCCCGCCCTTCACGCCGATCGTCTACTGGCCGAGCCTCGCCTCGTCGGTCGCGCTGGTCGTTTACGGCCTGTGGCGCCGCTCGCCGCCGGCAGCGCGGACCCGCGACCTCGCGCGCATGACGCTGTGCTGCACGATCGCCTCGCCGATCGCCTGGGAGCATCACTACGGAATCCTGCTGCCGATCGTCATGCTGCTCATGGCCGAGCGCGACGCCGACTACCGGCGGATCGTCGCGCTCATCGCCGCGGCCGCCGTCGCGTTCGGCACGTTCCCGGTCGCGAACCTGCTGGCCGCCACGGCCTTCAATCCCCTGATGTCGTATCTCCTGTTCGCGGCGCTGGGCATCCTCGCGCTGCTGCATCGCGATCGGCTACCGGAAGGTGACCCGTCGATGGCCGCAATAGTTGGAGACGGCGCCGGCCGCGATGCCGATGGCGTGCGCCGCCGCCGCGGCGATCACCTCGCGGATGCCCAGCAGCAGGATCAGCTCGCGCAGCGCGACCGCGGTCCCCACGGTGATCACCATGCTGAGCAGATTGACGATGATGAAGTCGCGGATCTGCTCGGGCAGGCTGCGGTTCGAGCCGGGAAACACCCATGCCCTGTACATGATGAAGCCGCAGACCATGCCGATCGCCGTCGCCAACGCGACCGCGACCGCATAGGGAGCCACCAGGTTGATCGGAAAGCGAACCAGCCAGTTCACGAGCGTCGCAAGGCCGCCGGCCACCAGGAACCGGATCCGAGAATCCTGACAGAGGCGCAGGTACAGGTGACGAAGCTGACCGACGGCCGGCATGACCAGGCCCTGTGGGTCATCCTTCGCCGATGTCGATTGAGGAACAACCGGCGTGCCCGCAAGTTTGGTGTCCTCGAACAGACCTGAACCCATGCCCTGCGCCGCCTCTCCCTATGGATTGTCAGGCTGCACTTGCGGGCTGGCTGAGCCTTAAGCCAAGTCAAGCCGGTCCTCTAGGCCACGCAGCCAGCCAGCAACGCACCCTTGGCTTAAGCTTAGCGTGCAATATCTGACCGATAGCTGATGGCGCGGGCGGCACAGGGTTCTGATAGAATTTTGTCACGGCGTTTACTTCGGACCCTGATACGGGTCACGGGGGCGTCCGGGCCAGGAGAGGCTCCGGGCGCCGACGCGCGCAATCCAAGGGAGGCCCAGATGAAGCTCTACATGCACCCGGTCTCGACCACGAGCCGACCCGTCATGCAGTTCATCGCCGACAACGCCATCGACTGCGAGATGCAGGTCGTCGACATCCTCAAGGGCGAGCACTACGGCGAGGCTTACAGCAAGGCCAATCCCAACCACCTGATCCCGATGCTCGAGGACGGCGATTTCCGCCTCACCGAGAGCGCCTCGATCCTGCGCTACCTGGCGGAGAAGACCGGCTCGCCGGCCTATCCGAAGGACCTCAAGGCGCGCGCCCGGGTCAACGAGATCATGGACTGGTTCAACTCCAACTTCTATCGCGACTGGGGCTACGGCCTGATCTACCCGCAGCTCTTCCCCCACCTGAAGCGCGAGAACGCCGTGGTGCAGGACGCCACCGTCGCCTGGGGCAAGGAGAAGTCCAAGGCCTGGCTGCAGATCCTCAACGACCACTGGATCGGACCCAGCCGCACGTACCTGTGCGGTAACGAGATCACCGTCGCCGACTATTTCGGCGCCGCAATCGTCACCGCCGGTGAGCTGGTGCATTGCGATTTCTCCGCCTATCCCAATATCAAGCGCTGGCTCGACACCATGAAGGCCAGGCCGAGCTATCCGAAGATCTACGAAGTCTTCAACGGCTTCGTCGCCTCGACCAAGGGCCAGGGCCTTCAGGCGATTTGAGTCGAGGGCAAAGGAGGCACCGACCATGATCAAGGGCCTGCACCACAACGCCTATCGCTGTCGCGACTCCGAGGAGACGAGGGCGTTCTACGAGGATTTCCTCGGCCTGCCCTTCGTGCATGCACTGCACATCCAGGAGACCAAGACCGGCCGCGGGACCTCGGTGCTGCACACCTTCTTCCGCATGGACGACGGCTCGTGCCTCGCCTTCTTCGAAGCGCCCGACCGGCCCTTCGAGTTCAAGGAGCAGCACGATTGCGACCTGCACATCGCCCTCGAGGTCAGCCCGCAGACGCTCGAGGGCATGCGGGCCAAGGCCAAGCTCGAGGGCCGCGAGGTGCGCGGCATCTCCAATCACGGCTTCATCGACTCGATCTACTTCCGCGATCCCAACGGCTACGTGATCGAGCTCGCCGCCAAGAAAGCGGGCCACGACAAGGCGATGGATGCGGGCAAGGACGCGCACGACATCCTGAAGTCCTGGCAGGCCGGCAAGCGGCAGCCCGCCGCCGCGGCGTCCTGACCGACGCCCTGCCCAACGACCCGCACGAGCCGGTGATCGAGGCGATCGCCGCGATCACGCCGGCCCTGCTGCAGGGGTTGAACGCGCTGGAATTCGCCGCGCGGCACCTCAACCCGGCGCAGCTGCCGCAGCTCGTCGATGCGGTGTCGGACCGCGCGCCGCCGCTCGAGGCGGCGATCGGCCGGTGCAAGGCGATCGACTGGCCCGAGCATCTCGCCCCGGTGCGCGACCGCCTGGTCGGCGCGGGCGAATCGGTGCTCGAAAGCCTGGGCGGGCTGGTCGAAGCCGTCGACGCGCCGCAGCCGATCGCGGTGGCCTATCGCTCGCTGCGCGGCTACGCGCACGCCGCCGAGGCGATCTATCCGCTGGCCGCCTCGCTCAGGCCCATCAACCTGTTCTTCCTCGACGCGGCCGCGCGCAAGGACGATGCCCTGGTGCAGAAGCTGGGCCAGCTCGGGGATCCCGAGGCCAGTGTCGGCGTGATGCACAGCAGCGAGACGCCGGGCGATCGCGGCGGCTTCTCGCTCTACGTGCCGGAGTACTACAGCGCCGACCGCGAATGGCCGCTGGTCGTGGCGCTGCACGGCGGCAGCGGCAACGGCCGCGCCTTCCTGTGGTCCTGGCTGCGCGACGCGCGCAGCCGCGGCGTGATCCTGCTGTCGCCCACCGCCATCGGCAGCACCTGGTCGCTGATGGAGCCCGAACTCGACGCCGAGAACATCGCGCGCATGATTGCCTTCATCGGCGAGCGCTGGCGGCTGGACCACGCGCGCATCCTGATGACCGGCATGAGCGACGGCGGCACCTTCACCTATGTCGGCGGCGTGCGCTCGGGCGCGCCGTTCACGCACTACGCGCCGGTGGCCGCGAGCTTCCATCCCATGATGCTGAGCATGATGGACCAGGACCAGCTGCGCGCCTGCCCGCTTTACATCGTGCACGGCGCACACGACTGGATGTTTCCCGCGGTCATGGCGCAGCAGGCCCGCGAGACCTTCGCGGCCGCCGGCGCACGCGTCACCTATCGCGAGATTCCCGACCTTTCGCACACCTACCCGCGCGACGAGAATCCGCGCATCCTCGACTGGCTGCTTGCCGCGAGCCCATGAGAAAAGGCCCGCCGGCGGGCGGGCCTTTTTCCGACGCGTTCGCCGCTACTGCTCGGTGACGCTCACCGAACCGTCGCGGTCCACCGTGACCGGCATCGTGCCACCGCCCTGCATCGCCAGGGCATGCCACGAGCCGTCAGGCGCCTGGCGCAGGCCCCGGATCCGGGTGAAACCCTGCTGGCGCAGGATTGCCAGCGCATGGGCCTCGCCCGTGTCGACGGCGGGCACCTGCTCGGACGGCACATAGACCGTGCCGGGCACCATCGAGGTCGCCGGCATGGTGCTGGCGCCCATCGCCGTCATGTCATCGCTGTAGCTCGGGTAGATGTAACCCGGCCCGATGCCCGGCGTGTGGATCGCGCCGGGCGGGACCTCCGACAGGCGCAAAGGCTGGGCAACGGCCGCAGCGCTCGTGAACCCGAGGATCGCCAGCGCCAGGATCGTCTTGCTCATGATCGGACCTCCTGAAAATGTCACGGCCGGCCCGCGCCGGCCCGTCCTGGAGGTGGGAGCCCCTTGTGGCGGGTCGGCGACATCGCCGGGGCATTTGTAAGAACGAAAAAGGCCCGCCGGTGGTTGGCGGGCCTTTTCCTGACACACGCGGAATTTACTGCGTCACGCTCACCACGCCGCTGGCGCCGACACTGACCTGGGCGCTCTTGCCGTTCAGGCTCGCCGTGCCGCTCCACGCGCCCGACGTGTCCTGATGCAGGCCCTGGATATTGCGGTAGCCCTGCGCGGTGATGCGGGCGCGGGCCTGCGCCTCGGTCATGGTCGAGACGTTGGGCGGGTTCACCGCCACCGACGGCGGATTCGCGCCAGGGGTGGTGACGGTCTGCGACGGCACGGCAGGCGTCTGGACGCCGCCGGAGCCGACCGTCGGCGCCTGCACGTTGCCTGAACCGAGATTCGGCGTCTGCACGCCCGGCGCGTTGGGCGTCTGCACCGGCGGGGTGGTGATCGACGGCACGCCGATCTGCGGCGTGGTGGCCATGCCGCCGCCCACCGACGGCGTGGTCAGCGAACCGCCACCGACGCCCGGCGGGCTCACCTGCACCTGGGCGAAGGCGGTGCCGGCCATGCCGATCAGCGCCAGCGCAATCATCGTCTTCTTCATGACGGACCTTCCCTTGCTTCTGATCTCCGGCCGCCGACGGTGCGGCCGTGCGCCGACGTGGCAAGCCGCTCGTGGCATGTCCGCGTCGCAACAGAGGCATTTCCTGGGAAAGGACAGATCGCGCGCGGAGATTCCGCGGCGCGCGACGGCAAAGAGTCGCGGGAACCTAGGCCGATACGGGCTGTCCCGCGTCGGCCAGCACCTTGCCGCCCAGCCCGATGAAGCAGACGCCTGCGGCGCGTTCGATCCAGTGCCTGGCGCCCTGGAAGCGGCGCATCACCGGACCGGACGACATGAAGACGCTGACGCAGGCGTACCAGGTCAGCGACGAAAGCGTCACCAGCCCGATCATCAGCACCATCAGCCACACCGGCGTCGAGGCGGTCACCGAAGTGGCGAAGACGCTGGCGAACAGCACGATCGCCTTGGGGTTGGTCAGCGTCACCAGGAAGCCGAACAGGATCGTGCGCTTGCCGGGGCGACGCGCCGCCTGCGGCTCGAGATCGATCGCCTGCGGCTTGGCGCGCAGCAGCTTGATGCCGAGATAGATGAGATACGCCCCGCCCAGCACGCGCACCGCCCAGGTCAGCCACTGGTACTCGACCAGGATCGCCGACAGGCCCAGTAGGCTGAGCGTGGCGTACAGGCACAGCCCCATCGACACGCCCAGGGTCGTCATCAGGCCGGCGCGCGTGCCGTAGGTCATCGACGAGCGCACGACGGCGACGAAGTCCGGTCCCGGCAGGATCAGCGCCGGGATGAAGACCGCGAAGACGGGGATCAGAACGAGAGCGTGGTCCATGGCTCGGATATTTACCCCTGCCCCGCGCCGTCGGTAACCGCCACCTTGTCGCGGATCATCGCGCCGATCTCACCCTCGCTGTAGCCGGCCTCGGCAAGGATCTCGCGCGTATGCTGGCCCAGGCGCGGCGCGAAGGTGCCGGTGGGCGGTCGGGTGTCCGACCAGGTGCTGGGCTCGCGCATGGTGCGGATGCGGCCTTCCGACGGATGATCCAGGAAGACGAAGAAGCCGCTGTCCTTGAGGTGCGGATCCTCCAGCAGCATCTCCAGCGTGTTCGGCACCATGTGGGGGATGTCGGCCTCGTGCAGCAGCTTGAGCCACTCCGCCGTCGTGCGCTGCCTCACTTCAGCGGCGACCATGTCGTAGAGCTCGTCGATGTGGGCGGTGCGCGCGGCGATGTCGGCGAAGCGCGGATCTTCACGAAAGAGATTGCCCTTGCCCACCGCCTCGAAGAGGCGACGCCACTGGCCGTCGTTGTAGGGCAGCACGGCGAGGAAGCCGTCCTTCGTTGCATAGGGCTTGCGCGAGCGCGACAGGGTGCGGGCGTAGCCGGGCGGCCCGAGCGGCGGATCGAAGGTCGAGCCCTGCATGTGCTCGGCCAGCACGAACTGCGCCATGGTCTCGAACATCGGCACCTCGATGTGCTGGCCGACGCCCTTGCGCGCACGCGCCAGAAGGCCGGCGAGCAGCGCGTTGGCCGCCGCGCTGCCGACGATGCGGTCGATCGCCGCCATCGGGATGAAGCGCTGCTCGCCGGTCGAGCGATGCAGCAGGCTCGTGACGCCCGACGCCGCCTGGATCAGATCGTCATACGCCGGCCGGCCGGCGTAGCGACCGCCGCTGCCGTAGCCGACCATGCTGAGGTAGACGATCGACGGATTGGCCGCGCGTACCGCTTCGTAGTCGAGTCCGAGGCGCTTCATCGCCGCCGGCCGGATGTTGGTGGCGAGCGCGTCGACCTTGGCCGCGAGCCTGAAGATCGCCTGCTGCGCCGCCTTCTGCTTGAGGTCGAGCACGATGGAGCGCTTGCCCCGGGCGTTGTGATGGAACCCGCCGCCCATGCCGCGATGGCGCGCCGCGCTGCTGTAGCGGCTGGAGTCGCCTTCCGGCGCCTCGACCTTGATCACGTCGGCGCCGAGATCGGCGACGATGCGCGTGCACCACGGCCCCATCTGCACGGTGGTGAGATCGAGAATGCGGATTCCGTCGAGCGGCGTGGTCATGGGGGAACCTGAAGCGAACGCGGGCTACACTCCCGCCAACCATAACACCATGATCCGTTCACCCAAGCTCGCAACAAGGCCGTGCATTTTGGCAGGCGATAGACAGACCTTGCGGCCGGACATGGGACAGCGAACCGGCGGTCAAACGAGCGATTTCACCAACTTTGCCACTGGTGCCAGGAAAAGGGTGTCGAAAGCATCCAGCCCGATACGCTTCATGCCTTCGGGACTGAAAGACGGCTTCTCGGTGATCGTATTCCCGGCGACCAGCACAATCCACTCGTGCCCGCCTCGGGATTGATTGAAGCTGATGATTGACGCACGCTCCATCGTGGCGCGAAAGAACAGGATGCCGTTGTCATCGATCCCTTCGATGATCACCTTGTCGATCCCGACACCATTGACCGCAAAGCTCTGAAAGCGCTCCGACGTCTTGTCGTGCTGGTGAGCGACATGGATTTCACCGACTCGAGCCTGGCCTTCGGAGGGCGTGGAATGCACCGCAATTTCCGGAACGTCGATCCAGTTGTCGCGATACTTGTCCTTGCTCGTGCCCGGTATGTAGCCCTTGCCGCCGGGCGCGCTGAACCGAACGTAGATCTTCGGCACGGGCTGATCCTCCCTGGTGACCGCAACTCCGCAGTCTCAGCCAACCCTTACCGGCGCGTGCCGTCATCGTCTGTTCCCGAAGGAACACGACCGACCGACCTTTGATATTGCTGATTGATTGGCGTCCCCAGCGGGATTCGAACCCGCGTTACCGCCGTGAAAGGGCGGTGTCCTGGGCCTCTAGACGATGGGGACGTCGAGGCGCGCCGGATGTGTAGCGGTTCGGGCGGGGAAATCAAGAACCGACGTGACGGTCCCACCAGTCTCGCGTGCGGTACCAGGCGCCGACCAGCGGCAGGAACCACGGATTGCCGCTGTACAGCGGGATGGTCGGGAATTCCTGGCCGTCGAAGGCGTTGACCGGCGCGTTCGAGCCGCCGGCGATCTTCCGCGCCGTCTGGTAGCCGAGATAGGACATCATCGCCACGCCCGAGCCGTTGCAGGCCATCAGGTAATGCATGCCCTGCTCCTGGCCCATGTGCGGCAGGAAGTCGAAGGCGAAGGCGACGTTGCCGGTCCAGGCATGCGTGACCCTGGTGCCCTTGAGCTGCGGCCAGCGGTCGAGCATGTAGCGGTGCAGCACGGGCGCGCTGACCTCGGGCGCGACCTGGGTGAAGCGTGCGCGGCCGCCGAAGATCACCCGCTTGTTGTCGGGCGACTGGCGGTAGTAGCAGAGCACGCGCTTGGTATCGCTGATCACGCGGCCCCTGGGGATCAGGCTCTTCACCAGGTCCTCCGGCAGCTCCTCGGTGGCGATGATGTGGCTCGCCACCGGCACCAGTCGGCGCTTGAGGGTCGGCGTGAGGTCGCCGGTGTAGCCGTTGGTGGCGATCACCACCTCACGCGCCTCGATCGGCCCCTTGCCGGTCAGCACGGTGAAGCCGCCGCTCTTGCGCTCGATGCGTTCGGCATCGCATTGCGCGCAGAGCTTCGCACCGGCGCGATGCGCCGCCTTCAGCAGGCCGCCGTAGTACAGCGCCGGATGGAGCTGCGCGCTGCGCTCGACCACCATGCCGCCGTGGTAATAGTCCGAGGCGATCTCCTCGCGCTGGCGCTCGCGCGGGATCATGTAGGTGCCCAGCCCGGCACCCGCGTTGTAGGTGCCGGTCTTGGCCGCCTGCTCGTTGTAGTGCCCCCGCGTGTAGGCGCCGCTGAAGCGGCCGCTCATGCGCCAGTGGCACTCGATGCCCTCGCGCTCGATCACGGTCTGGACCTGGGCGAGCGAGTCCGCGGCGTCGGCCAGCATGCGCGTCATGACCTTCTTCCACGCCTCGGGATCGCTCTTCACGCCCTTGCCCGAGAAGCCCTTGCCGAGCGTCGTGCCGCCGCTGACGCCGCCGCCGTTGCGCGTCGAGGCGCCGACACCGAAATCGCCGCGCTCCAGCACGGTGACGTCGATGCCCGAGCGGGCCAGTTCCAGCGCCGTCGACAGCCCGCCATAGCCGGCGCCGACCACCAGCACGTCGGTCTTCTTCGGCGGGTCCTGCGACAGCTCGTTGGACGGATGCCACCATTCCCACCACCAGGGCATGGCCTTGAAGTCCTTGTGGAAGATGCTGTCGGCCATTCTTCCCTTCCCGCCCGCGGCACGATCACGCGCCGATCATCCGACATCCCGGGCGGCGCGCGGGAACTTTTTCGGCAGGAT
>CAYNOF010001172.1:0-10379 GCA_964398335.1 uncultured Rhizobiaceae bacterium | reverse complement strand
CGGCAATGCCGGCGCCGGTCACCTGCTGCACGAGATGCTCGGCTCGCTCGACACCACATCGGACTTCATCAACGTGTCCGACGGCGGGCATATCGAGAATCTCGGCATCTACGAGCTGATCCGCCGGCGCTGTCGCGTGATCGTCGCCATCGACGCCTCGCAGGACGGCGACTCCTCGTTCGTCTGCCTGGGCGACCTCGTGCGCTTTGCGCGCATCGACCGCGCGGTCAACATCGAGATCGACGTCTCGGCGATGAAGCCGGACAAGGACGGCATCAGCAGGCGCCACGCCGCCATCGGCCGCATCGACTACGGCCGCGGCGCGTACGGCTGGCTGATCTACATCAAGAACAGCCTGACCGGCCGCGAGGACGAATCGGTGCTGAAGTACCGCGCGGTGCAGAAGGACTTCCCGCACCAGAGCACCGGCGACCAGTTCTTCGACGAGGAACAGTTCGAAGCCTATCGCGCGCTGGGCTATCACATGGTCGAGGAAACCTTCGCAAGGCTGCACTAGGCACCATGTCCCGACGCATCGACAAGTCCTGGCTGGTCTTCGCCAGCATCGAGAACCCGCAGCATGATCGCTGCGTCGACCTGTTCCGCCGTCCCGACGCCAGCTACGGCTTCGAGGAGTTCCGCCGCGATCCCGAGGATGCCGGCGGCTGGACGCCGGTGCGCTACTTCTCCGGCGCGGCCTACGACTCGGCGGCCGGCGCCTTCGACGCCGCGGTGACGGCGGTGGCGTGGCTCGCCTCGGAAAGTCGGCGCCGGCCGTCGCTGCGCGCGCAATCGACGGCGGCCTGAGGTAGGGTCCGCGCCATGCCCATCCTCATGGACGCTCCCCAGCTCGAAGCCTTCCTGCGCGAGGAGTTCCCCGAAGCGCAGGCCAACGTCACGGTGAAGGTCGACGCGGTCGGCGAAGGGCGCATTACGGTGCGCGCCCTGGTCGACCAGCGGCACCTCAGGCCGGGCGGGGTGGTGTCGGGGCCGACCATGATGTGGCTGGCCGATTGCGGCACCTACCTGCTGATCCTGTCGCAGATCGGCAAGGTGGCGCAGGCGGTCACCACCAACCTCAACATCAACTTCCTGCGCCCGGGTCCGGCGGGCCGCGACCTGATCGGCGAGGCGCGGGTCCTGAAGATGGGGCAGCGTCTGGTCGTGGCCGACATGTCGATCTTTTCCGAGGGCCAGGCCGAGCCGATCGCCCACGTGACGCTGACCTATTCGATCCCGCCGCGCGGACGGAATGGGGTAAAATAATACCGCATTTTCAAGCCATTGATTTTGCTTGCTGAATTTGGCATCGGATGCGCGTGCCAGCTTGACTTGCGGCGGCGCCTCACGTATCTCCGCGCACCGTTTTAGCGGATTGGACCGATGAAGACCTTCAACCTGAAGCCCGCCGAGGTGGAGAAGAAGTGGGTGCTGATCGACGCCGACGGCCTCGTGCTGGGCCGTCTCGCCACGATCATCGCCACGCGCCTGCGCGGCAAGCATCTCGCCACCTATACGCCGCATGTCGATTGCGGCGACAACATCATCGTCATCAACGCCGAGAAGGTGCGCCTGACCGGCAACAAGGTGTCGGACAAGGTGTTCCACTGGCACACCGGCTATCCCGGCGGCATCAAGCAGGCGACCATCGCCCAGCGCCTCGGCGGCAAGAACCCCGAGCACGTCATCGAGAAGGCGGTCGAGCGCATGATCACGCGCGGTCCGCTGCAGCGCAAGCAGATGAAGAACCTCAAGGTGTACGCCGGCGCGAGCCATCCGCACGAGGCGCAGCAGCCCGTGAAGCTCGACATCGCCGCGATGAACCGCAAGAACTCGAGGATCGGCTGACCATGGCCATCGAACCGACCACCGCCCCGACCTCCGGCCTGCGCAAGTCCGCGGCCAACATCGTCGCCAGCATGGCCTCGGCCGAGCCGCAGCCGCGCGGCAAGGAGATCGACGCCCAGGGCCGCTCCTACGCCACCGGCCGGCGCAAGAACGCCATCGCCCGCGTCTGGATCAAGCCGGGCTCCGGCAAGATCACCGTCAACGGCCAGGACCAGACGGTGTACTTCGCGCGCCCGACGCAGCGCATGATGATCCAGCAGCCGTTCCAGGTCGCCGACCGCGTCGACCAGTTCGACGTCATCGCAACCGTGGTCGGCGGCGGCCTGTCGGGCCAGGCCGGCGCGGTGCGCCACGGCATCTCGCAGGCGCTGACGCTGTACGAGCCGGAGCTGCGCCCGCCGCTGAAGCAGGGCGGCTTCCTGACCCGCGACTCCCGCGTGGTCGAGCGCAAGAAGTACGGCCGCGCCGGCGCCCGCCGCCGCTTCCAGTTCTCCAAGCGCTGATCCAGTTTCGCTTCGAATACGAAAGGGCGCCGCAAGGCGCCCTTTTTCTTTGGCACGTCCGGCGTTCCCGATCAGTCCATGAACCCTTCGAGGAAATCGATCACGCTCGCCTTGAACAGCGGATGGGCGATGATCGAGAAGTGATCGCAGCCGGGGATGCTCACCGCCTTGGCGCCGGGGATCGCCTGCGCCAGCGTGCGCGGATTGCCGGCGAGTTCGTCGTGCGAGCCGGCGACGATCAAGGTCGCGAGATCGAGCTTGCCCAGCGCCGCGCGATCGATCGGGAAGCGCTCGCCGCGCGAGCAGGCGGCCAGCGCCAGGCGGTCCTCGCCCTGCTCGTCGGCGAACTGGCGGAACGAACGCCGCATCGGATCGGCGATGGTGGCGGGGTCCTCGGCTTCCATCGCCTCGGCCATGCTGTCGTCGCGCGGCGAATCCTCGAGCAGCTTGCCGCCGATGCCACCCAGGATCAGGTCGCCGAAGCGCTCCGGCCACAGCAGCCCG
Organism: uncultured Rhizobiaceae bacterium; assembly: GCA_964398335.1. GTDB lineage: Bacteria > Pseudomonadota > Alphaproteobacteria > Reyranellales > Reyranellaceae > JAFAZJ01. Next base: position 7,524 of record CAYNOF010001172.1, on the reverse strand, counting down.
GCGGTGAGGCTGAGATGGGAGCCCATCGAGAAGCCCAGCAGGTTGGCGCGCGCGAAGCCGACATGGTCCATCAGCGCCACGATGTCGTGCGCCATCACCTTGCGGTCGTAGGCGGCCGGATCGTGCGGCTTGGCGCTCTGGCCGTGGCCGCGCGCGTCGAGCGCCACGCCGCGGAAGCCCTTGGCGGCGAAGGCGTCGTACCAGCCCATGCGCTTCCAGCCCTCGGCCTTGTTCGAGCTGAAGCCGTGCACCAGCACGATGCGGCGCTTGGCGTCGGGGCCGCCGAATTCGTCATAGGCGATGGCGTGGCCGTCGGACTCGAACTGCGGCATGGCATGCTCTCACCGGGAGCGCCGGCGTCCCGCCGGCTCATGGAAAGAGGGCCGGCGAGACGCCGGCCCTCCCACAATCCTATACGCTGATGCCTAGGCCGCCAGCCCCAGCATCACGCCGAGGTTCTGCACCGCGGCGCCCGAGGCGCCCTTGCCGAGATTGTCGAGACGCGCGGTCAGGATCACCTGGCCGTACTTCTCGTTGGCATAGACGCGCAGCTCCATCTTGTCGGTGTTGTTGAGCGCCTCCGGCTCGAGGCGGTCGACCGCCTTGTCGGCGCTGTTCACCGCCACGACGCTGATGCGGTCGCTGCCCTTGTACCACTCGCGCAGCACCGCCTCGAGATCGGCGGCCTTCGGCTTCTTGTTCAGCGTGTCGAGATGCAGCGGCACGTTGACGATCATGCCCTGGCGGTAATTGCCCACCTGCGGCACGAAGATCGGCCGGCGCGTCAGCCCGGAGTAGAGCTGCAACTCGGGCACGTGCTTGTGCTCCATGCGCAGGCCGTAGACCTCGAAGGCCGGCGCCTTGCCGGTCTCGAAGGCCTCGATCATCGACTTGCCGCCGCCGCTGTAGCCGGAGACGGCGTGCACGACGATCGGGTAGTCGCGCGGGATGAAGCCGGTGTCGACCAGCGGACGGATCAGCGCGATGCCGCCCGACGGGTAGCAGCCGGGATTGGCCACCTTGCGCGCGGCGCGGATCGCGGCCGGCTGCTCGGGCGTCAGCTCGGGAAAGCCGAACACCCAGCCGGGCGCCACGCGATGAGCGGTGCTGGCGTCGAGGATACGCGGGCTCTTGTCGCCGAGCGAATCGGCGAGCGCCACCGACTCCTTCGCCGCATCGTCGGGCAGGCAGAGGATGACCACATCGACGTCCGACATCACGGCGCGTCGTGCCTCGGGGTCCTTTCGTCGCTCGGCGGCCACGCTGACCATCTCGATGCCCGGCACCTGGAGCAGACGCTCGCGGATGCCAAGACCGGTGGTGCCGGCTTCGCCGTCGATGAAGACCTTGGGCATGTTCGCCGTGGTGGACATCACCTCTATCCTTTTGATGAACGGGACACGAACCACAGCCGGTTCGCGAGGCGATACATACGCCGAACAGCGCGGGAATCAAGAAGTTGCATGGCTCTGCGGCTTGACCGCTGTCACACGTCGGTCATGGTGTGTCGCTGAGAGCGCAGCGCGCGGGAGCATCGAGTCGATGGCCGGTCTGATCATTCCGTTCAACAATTTCGTCCCGCGCGTCGATCCCAGCGCGTTTATTGCGCCCAACGCCACCCTGATCGGCGACGTCGACATCGCCGCCAATGCCAGCATCTGGTTCACCTGCGTGCTGCGCGGCGACGGGCCGGGCATCAGGATCGGCGAGAACAGCAACATCCAGGACGGCACGGTGATCCACATCGCCTCGCGCGGGGTGGGCACGGTGGTCGGCAAGAACGTCTCGGTCGGCCACATGGCGCTCTTGCACGCCTGCACGGTCGAGGACGACGCCTTCATCGGCATGCACGCCACGGTGCTCGACAATTGCGTGGTCGAGAGCGGTGCGATGGTCGCCGCCGGCGCGCTGGTGCCGCCCAACAAGGTGGTGAAGAAGGGCGAGCTGTGGGCCGGCAACCCGGCGACCAAGATGCGCGACATCGCCGAGCGGGACCTCGAGATGTTCAAGCGCACCTGCACCAACTACGTGAAGCTCAGCCGGCGGTATCTCGGCACCTAGAGGGGGAACACCATGCGTCGCAACCTGCTGCGCCAGAAGCTCGATCGCGGCGAGCCGACGCTCGGCACGCACATCCTGTCGACCTGGCCGACCCTGGTCGAGTTGATCGGCCAGAGCGGGCAATACGATTATGTCGAGTTCACCGCCGAGTACGGCCCGTTCACCATGCACGATCTCGACAACCTCGGCCGCGCGCTGGAGGTGGCGGGCATCGGCGGCATGATGAAGGTCGAGCAGACGCAGTGGACGCACCAGACCATGCGCGCCATCGGCTCGGGCTTCCAGAGCATCCTGTTCGCCGATGTGCGCACCGTCGCGGATGCGGAAGCCTGCGTGAAGGCGGTGCGCGCCGAGTCGCCGCGCACCCGTGGTCTCGCCGGCGTCGGCATGCGTCGCGATGTGGGCACGATCCGCGAGGCGGGCTCGCCGGCCTTCGTGAAGGCGCTCGACGACGTGGTCGTCGCGCTGATGGTCGAGAAGCGCCAATGCGTCGAGGATCTCGACAACGTGCTGTCGGTGCCGGGCATCGACATGGTGCAGGTCGGTCCCGCCGATTACGGCATGAGCATCGGCGTGCCCGGGCAGTACACGCATCCCGACGTCGTGAAGGCCGAGCGCAAGACCATCGAGACGGCGTTGAAGAAGGGCATTCACCCGCGTGTCGAGCTGCGCGATCCGGCGCAGGCCGCGCGCTATCTCGAGATGGGCGTGAAGCATTTCTGCATCGGCTGGGACGTCACCATCCTGCACGCCTGGTGGAGCGAGAAGGGGGCCCAGATGCGCGGCATGCTCGATGGCAAGAAACCTGCGAGGAAGGCCAAGACGAAAGGCGGCAATTACCGTTAGTCTCGCGTCGGAAGAGGGGAGTTCAGCATGGCGCCCGACAGTCTCTCGGCTTCGTCCGATGCGGCGTTCTGGGAACGCGCGCGGCGCCACCTGATCCGCTTCGGCGCCGACTTCCAGCCGATGGTGATCGAGCGCGCGGCGGGCTCCTACCTCTACGACTCGACCGGCCGCGCCATCCTCGATTTCGCCTCCGGCCAGATGAGCGCGATCCTCGGCCACAGCCATCCCGAGATCGTCGCCACGGTGCGCCACTGGGTGGGCGAGCTCGACCATCTCTACAGCTCGATCCTCAGCCGTCCGGTGGTCGACCTCGCCGAGATGCTGGCCAGGCTGGCGCCGGGCAAGCTGGAGCGCGTGCTGCTGCTGAGTACCGGCGGCGAGTCCAACGACGCCGCGCTGCGCATGGCCAAGCTCGCGACCGGCGGCTTCGAGATCGTCGGGCTGAGCCGGTCCTGGCACGGCGTCACCGGCGCGGCGTCGGCCGCGACCTACAACGCCTCGCGCCGCGGCTATGGGCCGTCGGCACCGGGCTCGCTGGTGATCCCGGCGCCCGATCTCTACCGGCCGACGTTCGGCGGCAAGGGCGTGACGGCGGAGAGCTACGACTGGCGCGGTGAGCTCGACTACGCCTTCGAGCTGGTCGATCGCCAGAACACCGGCGCGCTGGCCGCCGTGATCGCCGAGCCGATCCTGAGCTCGGGCGGCGTGATCGAGCCGCCGCTGGGCTACTTCAAGGCGCTGGAGGCGAAGTGCCGCGAGCGCGGCATGCTGCTGGTGTTCGACGAGGCGCAGACCGGGCTGGGCCGCACCGGCACGCTCTTCGCCTGCGAACGCGACGGCGTGGCGCCCGACCTGCTGACCCTGTCGAAGACGCTGGGCGCCGGCCTGCCGCTGGCCGCCGTGCTGGCGACGCCGGAGGTCGAGGAGCGCTGCCACGAGCGCGGCTTCCTGTTCTACACCACGCACGCCAACGACCCGCTGCCGGCGGCGGTCGGGCTGAAGGTGCTGGAGATCATCCTGCGCGACAGGCTCACCGAGCGCGCGAGGGATGCCGGCGTGCGCCTGCGCGCCGGGCTCGAGAGCCTGATGCAGCGGCACGAGGTCGTCGGCGACGTGAGAGGGCGCGGCCTGCTGCTCGGCATGGAGCTGGTGAAGGACCGCCACTCGCGAACGCCGGCACCGGATCTGGCCGGACAGGTGATGGCGCGCTGCCGCGAGCTGGGTATGAGCACGTCGGTGATCCGCGGCGGGCTGGGCGTGTTCCGCATCGCCCCGCCGATCACCATCAGCGACGCCGAGATCGACCTCGGCCTGTCGATCTTCGATCAGGCGCTCGGCGACTGCACCGGCCGCTGATTCCGATATGTCTTGCGTGAAGGAGGGGAATCCATGGCGGTCATGAACGGCGTGATGCAGGGCATTGTCACGGATTCCATCGATCCGATGCGCAAGGGCCGGGTGCGCCTGCGCCTGCCGTCGGTGCCCGGCGGCGATTCGAACTGGGCGCTGTCCTGCGTCGGGGACCTGAGGCCGGCCGACACCGTGATCGTCGCGTTCGAGAACGGCGATCCGGCGCGCCCGGTGGTGCTGGGCAAGCTGTCAGGCTGAGACGCGCTACTTCGACTTCACCGTGATGGTGGGAATCGTCGTCACCTTGCCGCTGGCCACGCGCACGAACTCCGCGGTGATGCCGATGCTGCCGGTGATCAGCACCCACTTGCCGGCCTCGCGCTCGACCACGATCGAGTAGTCGCCCGGCGGCACCTTCTCGATGTTGAACGTGCCGTCCTTGGCGGTGCGCGTGGTGAAGGTCAGCGGCGCCTGGGTCGAGCACGGCGTCTCGCTGGGACGGAAGGTGGTGAAGCGGCTGAGGCGTACATTGCAGAACTCGACGCGCACGTCGTCGAGCCCGGCATTGTTGTCGCCTTCGAGCTTGCCCTTGACGCCGCCGGTCGGCTTGTCCTGCGACGGCGGCAAGGCGGCGGGGCCGGCGCCGGCCATCACCACGGTGCGCATGTCGTCGAACGGCACGTCGGAATTGGCGATGCGCCAGAACTTGCCGACATTGTTCTCGACCACGCCCAGCCCCCAGCTGGTCGCCATCCACAGCCGGCCCTTGCCGTCGAAGGCGAGGTCGCGCGGCTTGATCTGCGGTTCCATGCCGCCGATCAGCGCCTTCTGCCAGGTACCGCCGGAAAAGATGCGGATGCCGTCGATGACCGCGATCCAGACCTTGCCGTCCTTGTCGACGGCGATGCCGGCGGGACCGGTCAGGCTTTCCTTGTGCGAGGTCCAGGCCGTGCCGTCATGCACGGAGAGGCCGGCGCTGTGCACCAGCCAGATGCGGCCGTCTTTGTCGACCGCCGCGTCGCTGAAACGAACGTGCTCGCTGGGCAGCGGCGGCGCGTCGCCGAGCGGCTTCCACTCGCCGCCCTCGTAGCGCGCCAGGTTGCGGCCCAGTACCGCCCACACCGAGCCGTTGGGCTTGGTGACGAAGCGCTTCACGCCGTCGAGGATGCCGTTGGCGACGTTGAGGGCGGAGTAGGGTGTGTCGCTCCACTGGCCGCCTTCGAACTTCGCGATGCCGTCCTTGTGGCCGATGAAGATCGCGCCCTTGGCGTCGCAGCCCAGCGCGTTCATCGCCAGCTTGCCGTGACGCGCCGTCTTGGCCCAGGCGCCGCTGCCCTCGCGGAACGCCACCTCCGTGCTGCTGGCGACTACCAGGCGTGCGCCGCAGATCGCGATGTGGCGGATGAAGGTGAAGGGCGCCTTGTCCTTGCCGTCGAGGCTGACGAAGCCTCCGCCGTCGATGCAGAACGGCGCGGCCGAGCCGCTGCCGGGAATCACGCAGGCCGTGTCGTTGGCCCTGGCGCCGCCCGCCGGGACGCAGAGCGCGAGGGCCGTGGCCGCGATCGCAGCACGCAGGATCATGTGCGTCTCCCCACCCGGTCAGGCGTCGGTCTTGACCTTCACATAGCTGCCGGGCGCGTCCTCGATCGCCTTCAGGCCGCCTTCGCCGGGCAGGCGTGCGGGGACCTTGGGGCCGGACTGCGCCGACAGCCAGCGATCCCAGTCCGGCCACCAGGAGCCGGGCGTCTCGGTCGCGCCGGCGCGCCATTCCTCGAGCGTCGCGGGGTAGCTCGTCGTCGCCGCCTCGTTGATCCAGTACTGGTACTTCTTCGCCCGCGGCGGATTGACCACGCCGGCGATGTGGCCGGAGCCGGCGAGCATGAAGCGCAATGGGCCGGAGAAGATCTTGGTGAGCTTGTAGACCGATGGCGCCGGCGCGATGTGGTCTTCCTTGCCGGCCTGGATGTAGCAGGGAACCGTGATCCTGCGCAGATCGATCGGCACGCCGGCCAGCGTGATGCCGCCCTGCTGCACCAGCAGGTTCTTCAGGGACATGTTGCGCAGATAGTAGCTGTGCATCGCCGCCGGCAGGCGCGTGGCGTCGCTGTTCCAGAACAGCAGGTCGAACGGGATCGGCTCCTTGCCGAGCAGATAATTGTTCACCACGAATGACCAGATCAGGTCATTGCTGCGCAGCATATTGAACGTCGTCGCCATCTCGGCGCCGTCCATGTAGCCGCGCTGATCGATGATTTTCTCGATGTTGGAGATCTGTTCCTCGTCGATGAAGACAGTCAGCTCGCCGGCATCGGTGAAGTCGACCTGCGCGGTGAAGAAGGTGCAGTTGCGGATGCGCGTGTCGTTCTTTGCTGCGCAATAAGCCAGGGTCGCGGCCATCAGGGTGCCGCCGATGCAATAGCCGATGCTCGAGACCTCGCGTACGCCGGTCGCCTTCTCGATGGCTTCGAGCGCGGCCAGCGGGCCTTCGAGCATGTAGTCCTCGAAGGTCTTGTCGCGCAGCCGCGCGTCGGGGTTGACCCAGGAGACCACGAACACCGTGTAGCCCTGGTCCACGGCCCATTTGATGAACGAGTTCTCGGGCTTCAGGTCGAGGATGTAGAACTTGTTGATCCACGGCGGCACGATCAGCAGCGGCCGCTCGTAGACCTCCGCGGTCGACGGCGTGTACTGGATCAGCTGCATCATGTCGTTCTGGAACACCACCTTGCCGGGCGAGGTGGCGACGTTGCGGCCGACCTCGAAGACATCCATGTCGGTCTGGCGGATCGCCAGCCTTCCGTTGCCGCGCTGCAGGTCCTCCAGCACGTTGCGCAGGCCCTTCACCAGGTTCTCGCCGCCGCTTTCCAGCGTGGCCTTCAGCACCTGCGGGTTGGTGGCGATGAAATTCGTGGGCGCCATGGCGTCGACGAACTGCTTGACGTGGAATTCGACCTTCTTGCGCGCGTGCTCGTCGAGCCCGGAGGCCTCCTTCGGCAGGTCCATCAGCCAGCGCGAGGTCAGCAGATACGATTGCTTGATGTGGTCGAAGATCGCCTCGTCGCGCCAGGCCGCGTCGTTGAAGCGCTTGTCGCCCTTGGGCGCCTCGATCACCGGCTCGGCCGGCTTGCCCATCATGCGGTCGGCCGTGGCCTGCCAGAGCTTGGCGTAGTCCTGCCACAGCGCCATCTGCGCCTGCACCATCTACTCCGGGTCGGCCATCAGCATGGCCGTGAAGTCGAGGAAGGTGCCGGTGAGATACAGCGCAAC
>CAYNOF010001171.1:0-10652 GCA_964398335.1 uncultured Rhizobiaceae bacterium | reverse complement strand
GCGCTGCGCTCGCGCAAGGCCACCGGCAAGGTCGTGATCAAGGTGCGCTGATGTCGCTCAATCGCTTGCAGGGCAAGGTCGCGATCTTCACCGGCGCGGCCTCGGGCATCGGCGCCGCCAGCGCCAAATTGTTCGCCGAGGAGGGCGCGCAGGTGCTCGCCGTCGACCGTCCCGGCAGCGCCATCGACTCCGTGCATATTGGCGAGCAGTCGATCGCGCCGCTGGCTTGCGACATCACCGGCAAGGATGCGCCGAAGGCGATCGTCGGCGCCGCGCTGGATCGCTTCGGCGCCATCGACATCCTGTTCAACAACGCCGGCGTCAGCGGCCGCCACTTCGCCGAGGAGATGACCGACGAGCAGTGGGACCGGGTCATGGACGTCAACGTGCGCGCCATGTTCCGCATCTGCCGGGAAGCGATCCCGCATCTGCGCAAGCGCGCCGAGGAGAAGGGCCGCGCGCGCATCATCAACACCGCCTCGGTGATGGCGTTCGACACCGATTACGGCCTGTCGGCCTATTGCGCGTCGAAAGCCGGCGTCGCCGGCCTGACGCACACGCTGGCGTTGGAGCTCGGCAAGTTCCGCATCACCGCCAACTACATCCTGCCCGGCGCGGTCTATACGGGGCTCACGAAGACCAACTTCGACAATCCCGAGATCGCCGCGATCTGGGCCAAGAAGGCGGCACTGCGCCGGCTGGGCCAACCCATCGACCTCGCCCGCGGCGCGTTGCTGCTGGCCTGCGACGATGCCGATTTCATCACCGGCCATGGCCTGGTGGTCGACGGCGGACTGACGCTGCGCACCTGATGGCAGCGAAGTAACCGGCAAGTGGTGCACATGTTATCAACAAGCCATTCACTGTATTGACAGCGGTATGCTGTATTGCGGCGCCAACCAAGAACAGCGTCCCAAACAGCGCCCATGAAAGCCCGACCACATGCTCGCGCCGCGCTGCCTTTCAGATGCGGTACGAGAGGCAGCAGCAGGGACTGAAGCTCGGTGCTCGTCTGCGAAGGGAACTGGGTAGGCGTACGAACGACATGACGAGGCTGGCTCGCTGCCCCTGCCGACCAGGAGGTAGTGCATGCGCGACAATCATGCGAATGCGCCCCACAGCTTGGATGGCCTGCACCAGGTCCACGGAATCGGTGCGTGCATCCTGATCGCCACGACTTTTGTGCGGCGCGAGCCGCTGGAGGTACTCCGCAATCTCGACGATTTCGGCAAATACGGTCTCGCTCTTTCCATCATCGTTGGAACGGGATTTGTCCTGTATCTGGGTCGAAGACTGCTATCGCTGCTCAAACGCCGGAAGCCCGACGAATGACGCGCCGATCGCCCGTCATTTGATCTCCTTCACGTAGCCGTTGATGTCGGGCACCTCCTTGATCAGCCCGCGCATCTTCAGGAACGTCGCGAAGCGTTCGTAGCGCGTGCGGTCCAGCGCGGCGGGGTCGCCGGCCAGCAGCGGCAGCGTGTCCTTCCAGGCGCGCTTGTTGAGCTCGTTGGCGACTTCCTTGCCGCCATAGGTCTCGAACGCCTTCCATGCCGCATCGGGGTTGGCGCGGATCCAGGCCGTCGCCTCGCGCAAGGCCGCCAGCACGCGCCCGGTCCTAGCGACGTCGAGCGTCTCCTTCTTCGCCACCAGTACCAGCTCGTCGTAGACCGGCACGCCTTCTTTCTCGACGAGGAAGGCAGTGCCTTTCATGCCCTCGATGTCCAGCTCGTTGAGCTCGAAGTTGCGGAAGGCGCCGATCACCGCGTCGACCTGCTTGCTCTTCAGTGCCGCCGTCAGCGCGAAGTTCACGTTGACCAGGGTGACGTCGTTCAGCTTCAGCCCGTTGCTCTCGAGCATGGCGGCCAGCGTGACCTCCTCGAAGCCGGCGACCGAGAAGCCGACCTTCTTGCCCTTCAGGTCGGCGATCTTCCTGATCGGTCCGTCGGCCAGCACCACCAGCGCGTTCAGCGGCTGCGCCACCAGCACGCCGACGCGCACCAGCGGCACGTTGTCGGCCACCATCATCTGCAGCTGCGGCTGGTAGGAGACGGCGTAGTCGCCCTTGCCGGCGGCGACCAGGCGCGGCGGGGCTGCAGGATCGGCGGGCACCACCAGCTCCACGTCGAGCCCGTGCCCGGTGAAGATGCCCTGGGTCTTGGCGATCACCAGGGCGGCATGATCGGGATTGAGGAACCAGTCGAGCAGGATGGTGACTTTATCCTGGGCCCGGGCCGCCGGGGGCAGGGCGAGCGTGGCGGCGAGCAGCGCCGCCGCCAGCATGCGAAAGACGGTCATCGGGAACCTCCTGACGATGTGAACGGGCGGCTTTGGCCGCCAACGCGTTGAAGACGCTGTGATTCGCGGGTACGTTGCGGGCAGCGGGTGGCCGGTTCGCGGCCGCCCTCAAACGCCGGAGAGCGCTGATGTCCATGAATCAATTGCCACCGACGGCTCCCGGGCCGGGTGACGTGCCCTTCAACACCGTAGATTCCGGGCGTGGCGTCGAGTGGCTCAAGGCAGGCTGGGCGGAGTTCATCGCCAATCCCGGCATCTGGGTCGCCATCGCGCTGATCTTCGGCATCGCGGTCTTCATCCTGAACCTGATCCCGTTCATCGGCGGCCTGGTCGTGGCGCTGCTCTCGCCGGTGATCGCCGGCGGCCTCATGCTGGGCTGCCGTGCGCGGGCCTCGGGCGGCAAGGTGCAGATCGAGCACATGTGGGCCGCCTTCCAGGGGCCGCTGGCGCAGCTGATCATCATCGGCGCCGTTACCCTGGGTGTGGGCATCCTGATCGGCATCGTGATGGGCGTGGTCGTCGGCGGCGCGATGATGGGCGGCATCGCCCACGGCTCGGGCGGCATGGCGATGGGCGGGATGTTCCTGGGCTTCATCCTGGCGCTGGTGCTGCTGATCCCGCTGGCCATGGCGACCTGGTTCGCCATCCCGCTGGTGGCGATCCGCGGCGTCGATGCGATCACGGCGATGAAGAGCAGCTTCAAGGCCTCGCTCGCCAATCTCGTGCCGCTGATCGTGATGGGCGTGATCTATGCCGTGCTGATGTTCATCGCCTCGCTGCCCTTTGGTCTGGGCCTGCTGGTCGTGCTGCCGATGGCCTGGGGCTCGCAATACGCCGCCTTCCGCGACGTCTTCGGCGGCTGACATCGAGGCGAGGCGCGCCGTCACGGGCGCGCCTCCCCGTTCTGCGGTGCATCGACCGGCACCCAGCGCGTGAGCCGCGCCAGCACCGCATCGACGGCGAAGTACAGCGCCACACCCAGCACACCCAGCACGATCAACGCGGCAAAAGCCAGGGTCGTCTGGCCGCGCCCGAGCTGTTGCATCATCAGGTAGCCCAATCCCGAGCTGGCGCCGACCCACTCGCCGATCACCGCGCCGATCGGCGCCACCGAGGCGGCAACACGCGCGCCCGTGGCGAAGGCGGGCAGGGCGGCGGGCAGCCTGATGTTGAGCAGCACCGCACGCGGCGGCGCATTCATCACCCGCGCGAGATCGAGCCATCCGGGATCGACGCGGCGCAGCCCGTCATAGAGGCTGCTGGCGACCGGGAAGAAGATCACCAGCGTGGCCATCGCCACCTTCGAGACCATGCCGTAGCCCAGCCACAGCACCAGCACCGGCGCGATGGCGAAGACCGGCACTGCCTGGCTGAGCACGATGATCGGCAGGCCCCACGGCCTCAATCCGGCGAAGCGCGTCAGCAGCAGCGCCACGGCGGCGCCCAGCGCCAGGCCGGCGAGCAGTCCCAGCACGATCTCCGCTGCAGTGTGCAGGCCGTGGATCAGCAGCGTGTCGCCACGCTCGGCAAACTCGACCGCGACACGAGAGGGTGCCGGCAGGATGTAATGCGGCAACCCGGCGAGCCGCACGAGCGCCTCCCACGCCAGCAGCAAGCCGGCGGCGATGAGGAGCGGGCGCACAAGCTTCACGCCGGCACCGCGAAAGCGTGGGCGTCGGCGAGGCGGCGCATCAGTTCGGCCTGGATCGCCAGCGTATCGGCGGCGGTGGCATCGCGTGGCGGCGAACCCGCGGGCTCGAGCGGCATGCCGAGTGTGGCCGGTGCGCCGGCCATGACATGGATACGATGGCCCAGGCGCGCGGCTTCGAGCGGATCGTGCGTGACCAGCAGCACCGTGCGGCCCGCGAGCATGCGCGCGGCGAGGTCCTGAAGGGAGAGCCGCGTGATCGCGTCGAGCTGGCCGAAAGGCTCGTCCATCAGCACCACCGGCCGTTCCTCGATCAGGGTGCGCGCCAGTGCCACGCGCTGGCGCATGCCGCCGGAGAGCGTCGCCGGCAGGTCGTTCTGGCGGCCGGCCAGCCCGGTCCGCACCAGCAGCGCCAGGGCGCGTTCGCGTGCTGCTTCCAGTGACAGCGCGTCGCCGCGCAGGCGATAGCCGATCAGGATGTTGCCCAGCGCGTCGAGCCACGGCATCAGCAGGTCGGTCTGCGCCATCCAGGCGATGCGGCCGACGAGCGTGTGGCCGTCTTCGGCGCGGATCTGCGTCGGCGGCTCGGGCGGCAGCAGGCCGGCGATCAGGCGCAGCAGCGAGGTCTTGCCCACGCCGCTGGGGCCCAGCAGGCAGGTCGTGCGACCGGCCGGAAGGTCCAGCGACAGGTCGTCGAACAGCCTGCGGCCGGCGAAGGCGAAACGCGCATGTTCGATATGGATGGCGGGTGCCGACGCTTGCGGCACGGACACAGACATCGTTCACCCGTCCCTACGCCGGTGCGAACCGGATCAGGTTCCAGGGGTCGTCCTCTTGCAGGACCTCTCAGCCGCGAACGGCTCCCCCCGGTGATTCGAAAGACGATGACACTATGGTGACCATGCCGGATGCCGGCAAGGGCAGAGTGCCCGGAGGCAGGATTTGCTACAGTCCAGGCGAACGGGGGAGGCAATCGTGCGGTTTCTGCCGGGGATTCTGATTGCTGCGGCGCTCTTCATGCCGGCGCACGCGCAGTTGCTCAATGAGCGCGACTCGCAGGCACAGCGAATCGGCGGGCGATGGCTGGGCCGGTACTACTATTCTGGTCAGCAGGCCAACAATCCGCCGGTCGAATTCGAGGTCACGCTTGAGGTGCCTTCGCCGGGCCAGATCACCGGCCGCACCAGCGAGCCCAACACCTTCGGCACACCGGGCGTGCCCTTCCTCTATGCCAATATCCGAGGCGAGATCGTCGACAACCGCCTGCGCTTCACCAAGACTTACGATGGCACCGGCGGGCAGACCCACAGCGTGGCCTATTCCGGCATGTTCAACGAGACCTGGACCACCTTGGTCGGTACGTGGCGCATCAATGAGCAGACACAGGGTCGCTTCGATCTGCGTCGCTAGCGCGCTCCTCGCGCTGCCGGCCGCCGCGCAGGAACCGCTCGACGCCATCCGGGCCGAGCGCGTGCACATCGCCGGGCTGCTGGCGGATCAGGCCGCCTATTGCGTCGCGCGGCGCGACACCCAGCACGTGGCATTCCATGGCTGCGTCGACTGGCACTCGGCGACGCATGGTGTGTGGGCGCTGATCGCCTACACGCGCTTCACCGGCGATCGTCGTCACGAATCGTTGATCCGCGACGCGCTGCAGCCGGCCAAGCTCGAGGCGGAGGCAAAGCTGCTGGCCAGCCAGCCGGCGTTCGAGATGCCCTATGGGCGCGCCTGGTTCCTGCGGCTGGCCATCGAGCACGAGGAACTCTATCGCGATGGCACGACCCTGGCGCTGGGCGACCTCGCGGCCGAAAGCCTGCTGGCGTATTATCAACAATCGCCGCCTGATCCGTTTCTGACCGACTACGACAGTGCGTCGTGGGCGTTGGCGAACCTGCTGGACTACGCACGCTTCCGGAAGCGGGCCGATATCGCGGCGGCGGCGACGGATATGGTCGGCCGCCATTTCCAGACGCCCGAAGCGCGCTGTGACCATGACGGGCGAGGATTCATGTCGACCTGCCTGAATTGGGCGCGCCTGGTGTCCAAGGTGGCGCCGCGCGACGCTTACAGGCGGTGGCTGGCTGCCTTCATGCCGCGCGGCCGGCTGCCGATGCCGGTGCAGCCGCACAGCCCGCATGCATTTGGCATGAACTTCAGCCGCGCCTGGTCGCTGTGGGATATCGCCGCCGCCTCGGGAGAGCCTGCGTACGTCGTCAGCTATGCGCGCCATTTCAAGGCCGGGTTCGAGCCGCATTCGAACTGGAACGGCGACTATTTGCGCGTGGGCCACTGGGTTGCGCAGTTCGGGATGTTCGCGTTACGACCCCTGTTGGTCGAAGACAGGAAGTGACGATGCGCGTACCCTTGCGATGGCTGACGGCGTTGATCCTGGCCGCAGCCGTGCCGGCGCAGGCCGAGACCATCCGCATCATCAACCCCGACTCGTTCTACCCGGAAGGGCTGCACTGGGCCGACGGCCTGCTGTACTACACCGAGATGACGAAGGACCGCGTCATGGTGTGGGACGGCACGACCAACCGCCAGTTCTGGCAGAGCCCCGGCTGCGGCCCGACCGCCATCGTCAAGAACGCCGACGGCACGTTCTACATCTTCTGCCACATCGGCAATCGTGCGCACGCGGTGAGCGCCATCGGGCGCACCACGCGCACCATCGAGGCGGATGCTTCGGGCGAGTTGATCGGCAATCCCAACGAGGCGGTGCTCGACGGCTCGGGCGGCGTGTACTTCACCTCGTCGGGGCCGTTCGCGCCCGGTGCGCCGTCGCTGGGCCGCCTGTTCTACATCGCGCCCGATGGCAGCTTCCACAAGGTCGCCGATGGCATCCACTACGCCAACGGCCTGGCGATGACGCCGGACCGCAAGAGCGTCATTGCCGGCGCGCACCTCGATCGCAAGATCCTGCGCTTCCCGGTCATAGCACCGGGCAAGCTGGGCAAGGCCGAGCCGTTTCTCGATATCGACGCGGCGTTGGGACCGTCGCCGCACAAGCCGGCGTGGTATGTCGGCCCCGACGTCCTGCTGTTCGACGGCAAGGGCAATCTCTTTGTTTGCGAATACGGCGCCGGCCGCGTGCTGGTCTTCAGCCCGGATCACAAGCTCCTGAAGGTCATCGGCGTGCCGCAATCGCCGTTCGTCAATTCCGTCAGCTTCGGCAAGACCACCGACGTGCTGTATATCGGCGCGGCGGACACCAACTCGGTTGGCGATCTGCCGGGCAAGGTCTACGAGGTCACCAAGCCGTTGGAGTAGGGTGAAAAGGATATGAACGAGCTCAGCACGACCCGACGTCTGGTGGTCTATCTCGGTGTCCTGGTGTCGGGGACCGTGACCATGGCGCTGGAGATGCTCATCGGCCGCACGCTCACGCCCTATCTCGGCGGCACGATCTACACATGGGGCGCGCTGATCTCGGTGTTCCTGATCGGCATGACCTTGGGCTATTTCATGGGCGGCCGCATGGCCGATCGCATGGGCACAGTGCACGCCGTGGGCGGGCTGTTCATCGCCTCGGCCGGTTTGATCATCCTGGTGCCGAGCTTCAGCGAGGGCGTGATCAACACCATCCTCGACCATGTCGAGGACATGCGTCCGGCTGCGCTGCTGGCCTGCCTGTCGTTTGCCTTCCTGCCGGCGATGGTGCTGGCGGCGGTCTCACCGCTGAGCCTGAAGCTGGTGCTGCGCGAGGCGGGGCAATCGGGTACCGAGTCGGGCCGCATCTCGGGCCTGGCGACGCTCGGCAGCATCGCCGGTACCCTGGCGACGAGCTTCTTCCTGATCCCCTCGATGGGGACGCACAGGATCTACTACGGGTTGGCGATCGTGGCGGTGATCATGGCGGTGATCGTGATGGGTGTGGTTCTGTTCGACCGGCCGGCGCGCGCGGTCGGGCGCGCGTTCGTTCTGGCGCTGCTGGGCGCGAGCCTGGCGCTGGTGATGGAGCCGGTGCCGCAGGCCGAAGCGCAGCAATTGCGCGTGCTCAAGGACGGCCAGATCGAGCGTACCGAGTCGGAATACAACACCATCTTCATCGAGAAGAGCGGCGACCAGCTCTACATGGCCTTCGGCTACCGGAGGAACCGCTACATCGAATCGGTACTCGACCTGAAGGATCCCGACGGGCTCGCGGTCACCTACACGCGCTACATGGGCGCGGCGATGATGTATCCGCCCAACGGCGTGAAGAACATCGCACTGGTCGGTCTCGGCGGCGGGCGCACGATCTCCTATCTCGTGAAGTCGATGCCCGACGTCTCGGCCGAGGTGGCCGAGCTAGACGGCCAGGTGATCCGCCTGGCGCGTACCTATTTCCGCATCGAGGAGGGCGACCGGCTGAAGGTCTATGAGCGCGACGGCCGGGTATTCCTGAACCAGACCAAGTCGGAATACGACGTCATCCTGGTCGACGCCTATCGCGGCCCCTTCGTGCCGTTCCACCTGACCACGGTCGAGTTCTACCAGACCGCCAAGAAGCATTTGCGCCCGGGCGGCGTGGTGGCGCAGAACGTCGAGCCGACGACGCTGTTCTTCGACAGCGCCTACGCCACGATGAAGGCCGTCTTCGCCAACGTCGACGCCTACCAGGCCGACGGCAACGTGGTGCTGATCGGCTACGATGGCCCGGCGCTCACCAACGAGCAGATGGCCGAGCGCGCCAAGGCGCTGCAGGCGAAATACAAGTTCCGCTACGACATGAACACGCTGCTTGAGCGCCGCGACACCAAGGTCGACGCCGGCAAGGGCCAGATCCTGACCGACGACTTCGCGCCGGTCGAGATGCTGAAGACCATCACCCGCCACAATCAGCGCAAGCCGGAGTGAGGCAACCGCAGCGGTGATGTGAAGTTCTCCTCCTGGCGGATAATGCCGGGAGGTCGTCATGCAGTCGAAGCTGCTCCACGAGGCGGATGGTCAGCGGACCTTCGCGCTGATCTTCGAGACCGGTGACGAGCTGCTGATGGGCATCAAGGCATTCGCCAAGCGCGAGCACCTGTCGGCGGCGCAGTTCTCGGCGATCGGCGCCTTCAGCGATGTCGTGCTGGCCTATTTCGATTGGGAGACCAGGCAGTACCAGCGGCGGAAATTCGCCGAGCAGGTCGAGGTCGCGTCGCTGATCGGCGATGTTGCCGAATCGCCTGACGGCGAGCCGGCCATCCATATCCATGCCGTGCTAGGGCGGCGCGATTTCAGTGCGATTGCTGGACACCTGATGGAAGCGCATGTGCGGCCGACCTTGGAGCTGGTGCTGAACGAGCAGCCGGCGCACCTGCGCAAACGCCATGATCCCGAGAGCGGCCTGGCCCTGATCCGCTTGCCCTGATGCAACCTTTGGCCGCCCCAGCCGCTATGTCGGGAATGCGCCGGCCAGCGGCGCATCGAGGGGGCGCCATGTTCCAGACCCGATTGCTGCATGCCTTCCGGACCGAGCTCGGTCCCGGCAACCGGCTGGCCGTGGTGATCGGCGCGGGCTGCGGCGCCGGTCTCGACGAGGCGATCCGCCTCGCCAACGAGGGTTTCGACCTGGTCGTGGTCGACACGACATCGGCGATCTTCCGCGCCGGCGCGAAGCTGGTGCGTGCGGCGAACCGGGTGACGGCGCAGAATTTCGAGCCCGCCTCGATCGACGACGCCGAACGGCTGCTCGACACCGTCGGCGATCGCACGGTCGACCTGCTGACGATCTACGGCGACACCGACGAATCAGGCACGCGTCACCTGATCGTGACCATGACCGAGACCATGCGCCTGCACGGCCGCGGCCGCATCCTGATCGATGGCCGCGAGACGCTGGCGGTCAGTTGAGGCCGCTGCAAGCCGCCGTGAACATCTTCGCTAATGGCTGTCGAGGTACAACCGCGCCTTCGAGAGATCACCCTTCTGCAGGCTCTTTGCGTCGATGACGACGTAATAGGCTCCGACATCGGCCCACCACCAATTCATCGCACCATCGCTTCCGATCTGGAACAGTCGCAGGTCTTCCGTCGGGCCCTTGGGGATGCCCCACTGGACGTCGACGTCATGATATCCGCCCAAGCGGTGGGGTACATTGCTGACGAGACAGCGCCAATATGGCTCGAACTTCGAGAGTACGGATGATGGGATCAAGTTCCTGAGGCGGGCGTCGACATAGTAGTCGGCGACGAGTTCAAAGTTCGCCACGTACCTGTCGGGGTAGAGCTTGATACGCTCCTCCCACAGAACATGACGCCACTCGTCGCCCTTCCGGACCTGTCGAGTGGCGAAGTAGCGGAAGGTATCGCGCTTCAGGCGCTTCTTGAGCGTTTGCCATGCTGCGACTGGCATGGGGGTGTCGAGGTCATGGGTCAGTATGGAGGCCCGCTCGCTGGCGATGCGCTCGCAGGCCGATACGCGCCAGGCAAAATACCGCCGATGGTCCTCACGCAGATGGTCAATGACTGCGTCAGGTGTGGGATGACGCTCGAGCAAGGCGGTCAGTGCCGCGCGTTCTGCCCTGATGTTCTGCCTTGTGGCGACCTCGGCATATCGTTCATCGAACTCGGCCAGGATGGCTTCGACATGGCCCGGCTGGCGCAGACTCGAGACGAAGTCCTTGTCGAGCTTCAGGCTGGACAGGGGCGCGGCGAGGGGGCGTTCAATGACATTCAACACATAAAGAGCACCCCGCCAGGTGAAGGGCTCGGGATCCCGTGGCGCTCCAGGTGCGACG
>CAYNOF010001170.1:0-5459 GCA_964398335.1 uncultured Rhizobiaceae bacterium | reverse complement strand
GAATCGGGCTGCGGCAAGAGCATCACCGCGCTCTCGGTGATCCGCCTGATCCCGACGCCGCCGGGCCGCATCGTCGCCGGCAAGGTCAAGCTCAACGGCGTCGACCTGGTGCAGCTCGACGAAGCGGCGATGCGCGACGTGCGCGGCAACCAGATCTCGATGATCTTCCAGGAGCCGATGACGTCGCTCAACCCGGTGATGACCGTGGGTCGGCAGGTGTCGGAGGCGCTGCGCCTGCACCAGAAGCTCTCGAAGCAGGACGCCATGGCGCGCGCCATCGAGATGCTGAAGAAGGTGAAGATCCCCGAGGCCGAGCAGCGCGCCAAGGAATATCCGCACCAGCTCTCCGGCGGCATGCGCCAGCGCGTGATGATCGCCATGGCGCTGGCCTGCAATCCCGAGGTGCTGATCGCCGACGAGCCGACGACGGCGCTCGACGTCACCATCCAGGCGCAGATCCTGCAGCTCATCGTCGAGCTGCAGCGCGATCTCGGCGCCGCGGTGATCCTGATCACCCACGATCTCGGCGTCGTCGCCGAGACCGCGCGGCGGGTGGTGGTGATGTATGCCGGCCGCAAGGTGGAGGAGGCCGAGGTCGCCGACCTCTTCCGGCAGCCGCTGCATCCCTATACGCGCGGCCTGATGGGCTCGATCCCGCGCCTGGGCCTGATGCGCGGCGAGGAAACCGCCACAGGTGAGCGGCTGCAGGAGATCGTCGGCACCGTGCCGCCGCTCAACGACCTGCCGCCGGGCTGCGCCTTCGCGCCGCGCTGTCCGCTGGCCGACGAGCGCTGCCGCGCCGAATACCCGCCCTATGTCGAGCATGTTGCCGGCCACTGGGCCGCCTGCTGGCACGCCGGAGAGACCAAGGGAGAGAGCCGTGGCTGAGGCGGCGAACAAGCAGCGGACGCCCGCGGTCGAGGTCGTCGACCTCAAGAAGCACTTCCCGGTGAAGAAGGGCCTGCTGCGTCACACGGTGGGCCATGTGCACGCCGTCGATGGCGTGAGCTTCGCGATCTACCAGGGCGAGACCCTGGGCCTGGTGGGCGAGAGCGGCTGCGGCAAGTCGACGGTCGGCCGCCTGCTGCTGCGCCTGATCGAGCCCAGCGCCGGCAGCATCATGGTCGACGGCGCCGACGTCAGCCGCATGAGCAAGGCCGAGATGCGGCCCTACCGCCGGCAGATGCAGATCATCTTCCAGGATCCGTTCTCGTCGCTCAATCCGCGCATGTCGGCGGGCGACATCGTCGGCGTGCCGCTGATGGTGCACGGCCTGTCGCGCGGCAAG
The DNA here is from genome assembly GCA_964398335.1 of uncultured Rhizobiaceae bacterium. Classification (GTDB taxonomy): domain Bacteria; phylum Pseudomonadota; class Alphaproteobacteria; order Reyranellales; family Reyranellaceae; genus JAFAZJ01. The sequence goes on along the minus strand of CAYNOF010001170.1, from coordinate 4,171 downwards.
GAGCGAACCGAGCGGGTCGCCCAGCTGTTCGAGCGCGTCGGCCTGCGCCCGGCGCAGATGAAGAACTTTCCGCACGAATTCTCGGGCGGCCAGCGGCAGCGCATCTGCATCGCCCGCGCGCTGGCGTTGGGACCCAAGGTGATCGTCGGCGACGAGCCGGTCTCGGCGCTCGACGTGTCGATCCAGGCGCAGGTGATCAACCTGCTGATGGACCTGCAGCGCGGCTCGAACCTCGCCTACCTGTTCATCTCGCACAACCTCGCGGTGGTCGAGCACATCAGCCACCGCGTGGCGGTGATGTATCTCGGCCGCATCGTCGAGCTGGCCGACAAGAAGACCATCTTCACCTCGCCGCAGCATCCCTATACCGAGGCGCTGCTGGCGGCGGTGCCGGTGCCCGATCCGGCGATCAAGCGGCAGAAGCGCCTGGTCGAGGGCGACGTGCCCAGCCCGGTCAACCGACCGACCGGCTGCCACTTCAACACGCGCTGCCCCTACGCCGTCGAACGCTGCCGCGTCGAGGAGCCGAAGCTGATGCCGGCCAAGGCCTCGCCCGAGACGCTCGTCGCCTGCCACCTGCGCTGATATACGCTGGCGGGCCATGAACCCGCCGCGTATCGCTCCCCGACCGCCCGGACCGCGCGAAGCGAAGCTGCTGATGGAAGCGGCCGACGCGCTGCGTCGCGGCGACAGGGCGGGCGGCGAACACCGCCTGCGCGAGTATTGCGCGCGGGCGCCGTCCGATCCCGTCGGCTTCTTCAATCTCGCCAAGCTGCTGCGGCGCAAGCTCGCCGAATCGGAGGCGCTGCTGCGCCGCGCGATCGCGCTGGAGCCGCGCTTCCACGAGGCGTGGCTGAACCTCGCCAACGTGCTGTGGGACCGCTTCGATTTCGCCGGCGCCGAGGCGGCGGCCCGGCGCACCATCGAGCTGGCGCCGGGATCGGCGCTAGCCTCGCTCAATCTCGCGCTCATGCTGCAGAAGACCGGCCGCATCGCCGAGGCGCTGACGGAGATCGATCGCTGCCTGTCGCTGTCGCCGGACTTCCTGGAGGCCAGGCGCGATCGGCTGATGATGCTGCTCTATGCCGAGGGCATCACACCGCAGGCGATCGCACAGGCACACCGCGATTGCGGTCTGCGGCTGGAACAGGCCGCCGGCGTGCGGTCCCGGCCGGCGCGGCCGCCGCTGGCCGGCCGGCGCCTGCGCGTGGGCTATGTCTCGGCCGATTTCCGCCGGCACGCGGTGATGACATTCCTGTCGGCGACGATCGCGGCGCACGACCGTTCGGCCGTCGAGATCTTCTGCTACTCGGCGGGCGAGCTCGAGGACGACGTCACGGCGGAATTGCGTCGCCGGATCGACGGCTGGATTTCCATCGTCGGTCTCGATGACGAGGCTGCGGCACGCCGCATCGCGGCCGACGGGATTGACGTGCTGGTCGACCTCTCCGGGCATTCGAAGGGCAACCGGCTGGGAGTCTTCGCGCGCCGGCCGGCGCCCGCGCAGGGCGCGTGGATCGGCTATCCGGCCACCACGGGCATGGAGCGGATCGACTTCCGGATCACCGACTCGATCGCCGATCCGCCCGGCGTCACCGATGCGCTGCACACCGAGACGCTGGCGCGCATCGATCCGATCTTCCTCTGCTTCACGCCGCCCGCCGAAGCTGGCGCGGTGTCGCCGCCGCCGTCGCACCGGCTTGGGCATGTCACGTTCGGCTCATTCAACAACGTGATGAAGCTGGCGCCCGCGGTGATCGAGACCTGGGGCCGTATCCTCGGTGCGATCCCCGAGGCGACCTTGCTGCTGAAGAGCTCGGCCGAGACCGACGAGCCCGGCCGGCGCCGCGTCGTGGCGCGCTTCGAGAGCCTGGGCGTCGCTGCCGATCGCGTGCGCTTCCTCGAACGGACGCGCCGGCCGGCCGACCATTTCCGTCTCTACGACGAGGTCGACATCGCGCTCGATCCGTTCCCCTACAACGGCACGACCACGACCAGCGAAGCGCTGTGGATGGGCGTGCCGGTGATCGCGCTGATGGGCGAGGCGGGACATCATGCGGCCCGCGTCAGCGCCTCGATCCTGTCGGCGATCAACCTGCCCGATCTCATCGCCGCCACGCGCGACGACTACGTCGCGCTGGCCGTCACCCTCGCGCGCGATGCCGCACGACTGGGCTCGCTGCGCCAGGGGATGCGCGCGCGGATGACGGGCTCGCCCTTCATGGACGCCGCCGGCCTGACGCGCCAGGTCGAGCGGATCTACCGCGAGGCGTTCGAGCGGGCGGCGCCGTAGCTCATGCGCCGGCCGCCAGCGCGGCGCCCAGCGTGCGATGGAAGTGCACGATCGCGCTTTCGAACCGGCCGAACGTGAAGAATTCGTTGGCGCCGCTGCCCAGCGCGCGCTGGATCGCCTGCACCACGTCGCGATCCTCCGCGCCGCCGGTCTGGTCGACGAAGGCGGCGTCGCGCATCACCGCCTCGGCGACCGCCGGGTCGCCCAGAGTCCAGGTGATCAGCCTGGTGCGGCCCGTCGACAGCGGCTCGAGCACCACCAGCTTGCTGTGGCGCGAGAGCGCCGCGACGATGGCGTTGGGGAAGAGCTGATAGACATAGGTCAGCAGCCCGTCGACGCGGCGCTCGGCATCGGGCACCTCGGCCAATTTGCGGATACGCCGGAACGGGTAGGTGACGCGGCTGTTGCGCCCGAAGCGCTCGATGATGTTCAGGTTGTCGAAGCCGTAGGGATAGAAGGTGTCCTTGTGCGTCGCGCGGATGTGATAGCCCTCGATGAAGCCTTCCATCACCAGCTTCCAGTTGGCCTCCATCTCGCGCTCGACGACGTTGAAGATGGTCCAGCCCCTGGGCATCAGGTCGGGCAAGTCGGACGGAAGATGGCCAGCTGGTCCTTGGTCCTGGGTGACGAAGACGATGCCGCCGCGCTCGATCGCCTGCACCGGCACCAGCCCGTGCGTCTCCTTGTCGAAGCCGGGGAAGCCGTCCTCGCCGGGCAGATGGCTCAGCCGGCCATCGAGGCGATAGACCCCGCCGTGGTAACGGCAGACGAAGGCGCGCGCGCAGCCGCTGCCTGATGCGACCTGCATGCCGCGATGGCGGCAGGCGTTGCGAAAGGCGCGCACCTGGCCCTGCTCGTCGCGCAGCACGACCAGCGGCGTGCCCGCCGCCTCGCGCGCGATGTACGAGCCTGCTTCCGGCAGCGCCGCCGAGGGGCAGAACGGCACCGGGTAGCGGCGCATCACGCGCTCGATCTCGTCGGCCAGGCGCTGCGGCGAACGGTAATTCTCGACCGGCTCCTGCCACACCTCGTCGCCGAGATCGGTCGTGCCCTTGTCGATGTGCTGCAGCACGCGACGCGCGACAGCGCGGTCGTCCATCAATCCGTCCATGATGTCCTCCCTCAATCCGCCCTGGCGCCGTGCCGGCCGACGCCCGAAGCGAAGCGGCGCGCGCCGGTCTCCGCCTCGCCGGATTCGACCGCCCTGATGCCGAGCCGGAACTCGTTGAGCGTCGCTGCCTCCCAACCGAGATCCCATTGCTCGATCGCCGACAGCCGATCCATGCGCATCGCGGTTTGCGGCAGCTTCGCCAGAGACTCGGCCAGTTCGATCGCCACCGCCAACGCCCGCCCGGGCTCGGCGAGACGGTTCACCAGGCCGATGCGCTCGGCCTCCTCGCCGGAGACACCGCGGCCGGTGAGGATCAGATCCATCGCCCGGCTGTGGCCGATCAGGCGCGGCAGGCGGATGGTGCCGAGATCGAGCAGCGGCACACCGAAGCGCCGGCAGAAGACACCGAGCGTCGCGTTGCGCGCCGCCACCCGCATGTCGCACCACAGCGCCAGCTCCAGGCCGCCGGCGACGGCGTGGCCTTCGATCGCCGCGATCACCGGCTTGCCGAGCTTCATGCGCGTCGGGCCCATCGGCCCGTCGCCATCCGGCCGGCGGTGCGCGCGACGGCCCGCGGCCGTGTCCTTCAGGTCGAAGCCGGCGCAGAAGACTCCGCCGGCGCCGGTGAGGACCGCGACGCTCGACGACTCATCGGCGTCGAAGCGGCGGAAAGCGTCGGCCAGCTCGAGGCGGGTCTTGTGGCCGACGGCGTTGCGCGCCTCGAATCGATCGATGGTGACGATCGCGATGGGGCCGCGGATCTCGTA